>NZ_WBRZ01000409.1:0-3277 GCF_008923895.1 Pseudomonas sp. GXM4 | reverse complement strand
CATGCCAATGTGGGAGCGAGCTTGCTCGCGAAGAGGCCCTGAAGGCCGGCAGCTTAATCCCTGAAGAAATCCGGTCAAGTGCTGAAATAGCGCACGATCAACGCGATGCCACTGACCAGCACCAGCCACGTCACCAGCCGCACAAACGCCTCGCGCGACAACCTCATGGTCAGCCGCCGGCCGATCCACAAGCCCAGCGCCATGGCCGGCAATAGACACAGCGCCAGCATCAACAAGGGTAGCTCGGCATACACACCGGCGATGACAAACAGACTCAAGCGCACCACGGTGCTGCAACTGATCAACGCACTTTGCGTGGCCCGCGCCGCGTCCTTGGGCAGGCGGCTGTTCAGATAGATCGCGTAAAGAAAGCCGCCACTGCCAAACAACGCGCCGAACAACCCGCCCACTGTGCCCATCGGCACCGCCCACGCCGCTGACAACTGCGCGGGCCGCGCTTTGACCCACAGGCTGTAAACCGCATAGGCGCTGATAAACAGCCCCATCAAAAGCAGTAACAGATCGGATTTCAGATTCAGCAGGAAGATCACCCCCAGCGTGCAGCCGATTGCCATGCACGGCAGCAGCCTGAGCAATTCCGGCTTGGCGACGTCCCGGCGCGAGGGCAGCAGATTGCCGAATGCCGCGACGAAATCCAGCAGCACCAGCAGCGGCACGATTTTCGACAGTGGCATGAACAGGATCAGCATCGGCCCCGCGACCAGCGCCGTGCCGAAACCGGCGATGCCGAATACGATGTAGGCCAAGGCGATGGCCACCCCGATGACCGCCCAACCGCCCGCGCCCCACGACCACGCCCCCAACAGCTCCATCATGCTCATCAACGCGTTTCCTTTTTAAGACCGCCGACGGTTACGACTGACACTCGCCCTGTAGGAGCTGCCGAAAGCTGCGATCTTTTGATCTTGATGTTGAAAAAGCAAGATCAAAAGATCGCAGCCTCGTTGCACTCGACAGCTCCTACAGGGTTCGTGCAATGAGCAGAAGAATGCCTTTAAACTGCGCCCCATGATTAAAGATCCCTTTGCAAGACTTGGCCTGGACCGTGAAGTCCTGACCGTCAGCCAGCTCAACGGCCGCGCGCGGGTGTTGCTTGAAGACGTGTTCAGCAACATCTGGGTCGAAGGCGAAATTTCCAACCTCGCACGTCCGGCGTCCGGCCACGTCTACTTCACCCTCAAGGACAGCGGCGCGCAGGTGCGTTGCGCGTTGTTCCGGCAGAACGCGGCCCGCGTGCGCCAAGCGTTGAAGGACGGTCTGGCGGTCAAGGTGCGCGGCAAGGTTTCGCTGTTTGAAGGCCGTGGCGACTATCAGCTGATCCTCGACACCGTTGAGCCGGCGGGTGACGGCGCGCTGCGTCTGGCCTTCGATGCGCTGAAGGAAAAGCTCAGCGCCGAAGGCCTGTTCAGTGCCGAACGCAAAGTGCCGCTGCCCGCGCATCCGCAGCGCATCGGCATCATCAGCTCGCCAACCGGCGCGGTGATTCGCGACATCATCAGCGTGTTCCGCCGCCGTGCGCCGCAGGTGCAACTGACCCTGATACCGACTGCCGTACAAGGCCGCGAAGCCACTGCGCAAATCGTCCGCGCGCTGAAAATGGCCGATGCCCGCGGCTTCGACGCGCTGATCCTCGCCCGTGGCGGCGGCTCGCTGGAAGACCTCTGGTGCTTCAACGAGGAAGCGGTGGCGCGCGCGGTCGATGCCTGTGTCACGCCGATCGTCAGCGCCGTCGGCCATGAAACCGATGTTTCGATCAGCGATTTTGTCGCCGACGTTCGCGCACCAACACCCTCGGCCGCCGCCGAACTGCTCGCCCCGGATTCCAGCCATCTGATCCGTCAGGTCGAGAGCCTGCACCGGCGTCTGGTGATGCGCATGCGTGATCGCTTGATGCGTGATCGCCTGCGTCTGGAAGGCATGGCGCGACGGTTGCGCCATCCCGGCGAACGTCTGCGCCAGCAGGCGCAACGTCTGGACGATCTGGACATGCGCATGCGCCGCGCTTTCGAGCGCAGCCTCAATACGCGTCGAGAACGCCTGATCCGTCTGGAAACCCGTCTCGCCGGGCAACATCCGGGGCGCCAACTGGCCATGCTCCGCCAGCGCCTCGACAGCCTCGCCGAGCGTCTGCCCCGAGCCATGCGCGATGGTCTGAAACAGCGTCGTCAGCTATTGCACAGTCAGATGCAGACGCTGCACGTGGTCAGCCCGTTGGCGACTCTCGGCCGTGGTTACAGCATTCTGCTCGACGAGCGTGGCCACGCGATTCGCAATGCTGCGCAGACCCACACCGGCCAGCGTCTGAAAGCCAAGCTCGGCGAAGGCGGACTGCAAGTGCGCGTCGAGGACAATCACCTGACGCCCGTCACCCTCTCTTTACTGGACTGATCCATGCCGCGTTTTCTCGCTCCGCTGCTGTTGCTCTGCCTGACCTTCAACGCCCACGCCGACAGCTACATCACTCGGCTGCTGAACAAACCGGTGCCGGGCGGCGTCGCCGTGGTGGATCTGGGCACCTCCGCGCAGGCGCCGAAAGCCACTTATCAAGGCAAACCGGTATTGGTGGTCAAAGAGCAGAACAACTGGTTGGCGATCGTTGGCGTGCCGCTGACAGTCAAGCCTGGCGCGCAGCAGATCAGCAGTGGCGGGCGCAATCTGCCCTTCACCGTGGGCAGCAAGAAATATCCCGAACAGCACATCACCCTGAAGAACAAACAGCAGGTCAATCCGAACGCCGACAACCTCAAGCGCATTGAGGGTGAACTGGCGGAGCAGATCGCGGCTTACCGCAGTTTCAGCCCGAACACGCCGAGCAATCTGCTGCTGGACAAACCGGTCAACGGGCCGCTGTCGAGCAAGTTTGGCGTGCGTCGCTTCTTCAATGGCGAAGAACGTAATCCTCATGCCGGTCTCGATTTCGCAGTGCCCGCGGGCACGCCGATCAAGACCCCGGCTGCGGGCAAGGTGATTCTGATCGGCAATTACTTCTTCAACGGCAACACGGTGTTTGTTGACCACGGCCAAGGCTTTATCAGCATGTTCTGCCATATGTCGAAGATCGACGTGAAGAACGGCCAGCAACTGGCGCGCGGCGCGGTGGTCGGCAAAGTAGGCGCGACTGGCCGGGCAACCGGGCCGCATATGCACTGGAACGTCAGCCTGAATGATGCGCGGGTGGATCCGGCGATTTTCATTGGTGCTTTCCAACCTTAAAGAAATTCAACAGGGCTGATGGCCTCTTCGCGAGCAAGCTCGC
>NZ_WBRZ01000408.1:0-3293 GCF_008923895.1 Pseudomonas sp. GXM4 | reverse complement strand
ACAGGGGTGCAGTGTTGTTAATGCAATCTGGGGTACAACACAAACACCTGTGGGAGCTGGCTTGCCAGCGATGAGGCCGGCCCGGCCAAAATCCAATTTGGCTACTGCACCAACTGGTTGATCTCAATAATCGGCAACAACACCGCCATCACAATCACCAGCACCACCCCGCCCATCACCACAATCATCAGCGGCTCGAGCAGCGCGGTCATGCCCATCGCTCGCCGTTCGATATCCCGCGATAGCGTCTGCGCCGCACGCTCAAGCATCGGCGGCAGCGAGCCGGTTTTCTCGCCGCTGGCGATCAGGTGAATCAGCACCGGCGGGAAGACATTCTCCACCCGCAACGCGGCGGCGAGGTTGACGCCTTCTCGCACTTTCGCCGTGGCCTCGCTGACGCTCAGGCTCAAGCGGTCGTTGGACAAGGTCTGCCGCGCTGCTTCCAGTGCACGCAATAACGGCACCCCGGCACCGCCGAGAATTGCCAGCGTGGAGGCGAACCTTGCGGTGTTCAGGCCAAGAATGAAACGCCCGAACAGCGGCAATTTCAGCACCCGGTGATGCCAGCTCAAGCGCGCCGCCGGATTACGCAAATATAGACGCCAGCTCCAGAACGCCCCGGCCATGAGCGCCGCACACAACCAGCCCCACGCGCGAATGAAATCACTGGCCGTGAGCATCGCCAGGGTCAACCCCGGCAAATCCTGCCGCGCTTGAGAGAACGCGCTGACCACCTGCGGCACCACGTAGCTGAGCAGGAAAATCACAATGCCGATCGACACCAACCCGACCACGCCCGGATAGATGAACGCGGTGAGGATTTTGCCGCGCAGGTTGTTGCGTTCCTCGATGTAATCGGCCAGCCGTTCCATCACCTGGGCGAGATCGCCGGACTCTTCGCCAGCGGCAATCAGCGCGCGGTAAATCTCGGGAAAATCCCGTGGCCGCGACGCCAGCGATTCCGCCAGACGCATGCCGCTGCGTACATCGGCGCGCACGGCGCTGAGGGTCTGGGCGATGTGCTTTTTCTCGGCCTGCTCGACTGTGGCGCTCAGTGCTGCTTCTAATGGCAGGCTGGCACCGAGCAGGCTCGCCAGTTGCCGCGTGGCCCAGGCGAGGTCGTTGTCGGAGAGTCTGGCGCTGAACAAACCGCCGCCACCGTGTCGGGCGACGTTACTTTCCTCGTGCACCGACAACGCTGTCAATCCACGTCCGCGCAAGGCACTGAACGCCGCGCTCTGGCTGTCCGCCTCAAGGTGCCCGGATTCGATTTTCCCGGTGGCATCCGCCGCTTCAAAGCGATAGCGATTCATCAGGCGTCCCGTGTCACGCGAAGGATTTCTTCCGGCGCGGTGGCACCGCTGCGAATCCAGCGCTCACCGTCCTCACGCAGGCTGAACATCCCTGCTTTCGCCGCCGCCGCGCGCAGGGCCTGCTCCCCTGCCCCTTGGTGGATCAGCGTGCGGATGTCGTCGTCGATGCAGAACAATTCGTGAATGCCGGTGCGGCCGCTGTAACCGGTGTGATTGCACGCTGCGCAGCCGACCGGACGCCAGGTGCCGGGCGTAGCCGGATCTTCCTGTTTGCACTGATTGCACAGGCGCCGCCCCAGACGTTGCGCGAGGACGCCGAGCATGGATGACGCGAGGAGAAACGGCTCAACGCCCATATCGATCAGGCGATTGACCGCCGACACCGCGTCGTTGGTGTGCAGCGTCGCCAGCACCAAGTGCCCGGTGAGCGAGGCCTGCACGGCGATTTGCGCGGTCTCGAGATCGCGGATCTCGCCGATCATGATGATGTCCGGGTCCTGCCGCAGAATCGCCCGCAGCGCGAGGGCAAAGGTCATGTCGATCTTAGCGTTGACCTGAATCTGGCTGATCCCCGGCAGGTCGTATTCCACCGGATCTTCCACGGTAAGGATGTTGCTGGTGCTCGCATCCAGCCGCGCCAGCGCCGCGTAGAGGCTGGTGGTCTTGCCGCTGCCGGTCGGCCCGGTGACCAGCACGATGCCGTGGGGCTGGCGGATCAGGTGATCGAGCTTTGCCAATACCTGCGCATCCATGCCCAAGGTTTCCAGATGCAAGCGCCCGGCCTGTTTGTCGAGCAGACGCATCACCACGCGTTCGCCATGGCCGGTGGGCACCGTCGACACACGAATATCGATCGGCCGCCCCGCTACACGCAAGGCGATGCGCCCATCCTGCGGCAGGCGTTTTTCGGCGATGTCGAGCTGGGCCATGATCTTGATCCGCGACACCAGCGCACCGTGCAACGCCTTGCGCGGCGAGACCACATCCCGCAGGGTGCCGTCGACGCGGTAGCGCACCACCGAATGGGTTTCGAACGGCTCGATGTGAATATCGCTGGCCTCATCGCGCGCGGCCTGGGTGAGCAAAGCGTTGATCATGCGAATCACCGGCGCGCCGTCCTGGGTGTCGAGCAGGTCGGTGATTTCCGGCATGTCCTGCATCAGCCGATCGAGATCGACCTCGTTTTCCGCAGCACCCACCACCGCCGCCGCACTGCCGGTGTCGGCGTAAGCGCTGGCGAGCAAACCGTCGAGCTCGTCATCACGCACCCGCTCGATCCGCGTCACACCGAACTGCCGACGCACTTCGCTGATCGACCAACCGGGCGTTGACGGGCACACCGTCAGCACGCCATCGCGCAAAAGAATGCGCTGCGCCTTGGCCCAGGCGTAAGGCAATGCACTCATCGTCCATCCTCCCCGCAATTCGCCATAGCAATGCGATCCCCTGTGGCAATGCGATCCTCTGGCGCAATGAGATCCCTTGTGGCGAGGGGATTTATCCCCGTTGGGCTGCGCAGCAGACCCAAACCTTGAGAACCGGTTTCTCCAGGCAAATCGCGTGTACCGGTTTTACGACTGCTGCGCAGCCGAGCGGGGATAAATCCCCTCACCACAGTCATCATCTCAGTCAAAACCGAGTGCTCCCTTCAATGGGTACCGTGGCAATGGGATCCCGCGTGGCGAGGGGATTTATCCCCGTTGGGCTGCGAAGCAGACCCAAACCTTGAGAACCGGTTTCTCCAGGCAAATCGCGTGTGCCCGGTTTACGACTGCTGCGCAGCCGAGCGGGGATAAATCCCCTCACCACAGTCATCATCTCAGTCAAAAACCGGGTGCTCCTTTCAATCGGTACCGTGGCAATGCGATCCCCTGTGGCAATGGAGTCCTCAGTGGCAATGGGAACCTCTGTGGCGAGGGGATTTATCCCCGTTGGGCTGCGCAGCAGACCCAAACCTTGAGAACCGGTTTCTACAGGCAA
>NZ_WBRZ01000407.1:0-3293 GCF_008923895.1 Pseudomonas sp. GXM4 | reverse complement strand
CATTGGAATGATGTTCTCTGTGGGAGCGAGCCTGCTCGCGAAGGGGTCAGCCCGGACACAACAAAAAATGGCCTCCCATCGCGGAGGCCGTTTTGCATTCATTTCTGCCGACTTTTCTTGCGCCGCCGCCATTGCCGCGCCACCCACCAGCGCCAGTACAGCATCACCAGAAAGTAGGCGAGGACGCCCAGCACCAGGCCGACAACCACCGAGCCCAATAAAAACGGCTGCCACAATGTCGACAGCTCACCGCTGATCCATTCCCACGTCAACTCGTCCGGCAGATGCCGCGCCGGCACATCCATCAGGAACGCCCCGGCCTGGTAGGTGCAGAAAAACACCGCCGGCATGGTGATCGGATTGGTCAGCCAGACCAGGCTCACCGCGATTGGCATATTGCCGCGCACCATCACCGCCAATGCCGCCGCCACCAGCATCTGTGCCGGGATCGGCAGGAACGCCGCAAACAGGCCGACCGCCATCGCCCGGGCGACCGAGTGGCGGTTGAGATGCCAGAGGTTAGGGTCATGCAGCAACGTGCCGAGAAAGCGTAAGGATTTGTGTTCCCTGATGCTCGTCGGGTCGGGCATGTAACGTTTGAATAAGCGCCGGGGCATAGGGCTTCTCGGTCGGTTAAGGCGGCAAGTATGTCTGGATTCTACGAACCGCCCATTCAGACTTTGTGACAATTGTTGACGACGGTGGTGCCGCAGACCGGCTATGCCTAGTGGGGGGACTCTCAAGGACGGGCATATGCGCAAAGGGATGATGGCGCTGGCAGTCGGTCTGCTGGCCCCGGTTTTATTGCCGGCCTTGCCGCCGGTCGGTTGGTTGCTGGTGCTGCCAATGGTGGCGCTGATGTTGCTGCCGTTTCGCAGCTTTCCATTGGCGTTTTTGCTGTTTGGCTTTACCTGGGCCTGCGTTGGCGCGCAGTGGGCGCTAAATGACCGCTTGCCACCGAGCCTCGACGGCGAAACCCGTTGGCTCGAAGGGCGCGTGGTCGGTTTGCCGCAACACAGCGATGGCGTGGTGCGTTTCGAGCTGGCTGATGCGCGTTCGCGCCACGAAAAATTGCCATCGCTGCTGCGCCTGGCCTGGTACGCCGGGCCGCCGGTCAACAGCGGCGAACGCTGGCGACTGGCGGTGAAGTTGAAGCGCCCGGGTGGCCTGCTCAACCCGGACGCCTTCGATTACGAGGCCTGGCTGCTGGCGCAACGGATCGGGGCGACCGGCACGATCAAGGATGGCCAGCGCCTGGCTGAGGCCCGGCATGCATGGCGCGACGGCGTTCGCCAACGCCTGCTCGCGGTGGATGCACAAGGACGAGAGGGCGCGCTGGCGGCGCTGGTGCTTGGTGACGGTTCAGGCCTCAGTCGCGAGGATTGGCAGGTGCTGCAAGACACCGGCACCGTGCATTTGCTGGTGATCTCCGGCCAGCACATCGGCTTGCTCGCCGCAGTGATGTATCTGCTGGTCGCCGGGCTGGCGCGTTTCGGAATCTGGCCGGTGCGCTGGCCATGGCTGCCGTGGGCGTGCGGCCTGGCCTTCACGGCGGCGCTGGGTTACGGCCTGCTCGCCGGTTTCGATGTGCCAGTGCAGCGCGCCTGCGTGATGGTGGCGCTGGTGCTGCTGTGGCGCCTGCGTTTTCGCCATCTCGGTGCGTGGTGGCCGTTATTGCTGGCGTTCAATGGCGTGCTGCTGTTTGATCCACTGGCCAGTTTGCGTCCCGGCTTCTGGCTGTCCTTCGCGGCGGTGGCAGTGTTGATCTTCACTTTCGGCGGGCGGCTGGGGGCCTGGCGCTGGTGGCAGACCTGGACCCGCGCGCAGTGGCTGATCGCAATCGGCTTGTGTCCGGTGTTGCTGGCGCTGAGCTTGCCGATCAGCGTCAGCGGGCCTGTAGCCAATCTGCTGGCCGTTCCTTGGGTCAGCCTCGTGGTGTTGCCGCCGGCATTGCTCGGCACGCTATTGCTGCCCGTGCCTTATGTTGGCGAGGGACTGTTGTGGCTGGCCGGTGGTTTGATCGACTGGCTGTTTATCGGGCTGGCGCTGATTGCCGGGCAATGGCCGGCGTGGATACCTGCCGCCATTCCATTTTGGGCTTTGGTCCTGGGCAGCCTTGGCGCGATTTTATTGCTGTTGCCCCGAGGCGTGCCAATGCGTCCATTGGGCTGGCCGCTGCTGTTGCTCCTGGCATTGCCGCCTCAAGAGCGAATAGAAGAAGGGCGGGCCGATGTCTGGCAACTCGACGTCGGCCAAGGTCTGGCCATCCTCATCCGCACCCGCCATCACGCGCTTCTCTATGACGCCGGCCCGCGTTTCGGCGAGTTCGATCTCGGCGAGCGGGTGGTGCTGCCAGCGTTACATAAACTCAACGTGCAAGCGCTCGACCTGATGCTGCTCAGCCATGCCGACGCCGATCACGCTGGCGGCGCTCGGGCGGTAATGCAGGGATTGAAGGTGCACCGCGTGGTCAGCGGCGATGTGCCAAACCTGCCGCCGGAGCTGAACGCCGAAGCCTGCGCAAGTGGCGAACAATGGCAGTGGGACGGCGTGCAGTTCCAGCTCTGGCAATGGTCGGCGGCCGATGACAGCAACCAGCGCTCCTGTGTCTTGCAGATCGAGGCCAACGGCGAACGCCTGTTGCTCACCGGCGATATCGACATTCGCGCCGAGCGCGTTCTGCTCGACAGCCCACTGGCCGTGCCGACGCAGTGGCTGCAATCGCCACATCACGGCAGTCGCAGTTCATCGTCGATGGCCCTGCTCAAAACCTTGCAGCCCGAAGCGGTGCTGATCTCCCGCGGCCACGGCAACTCCTTCGGTCATCCGCATCCGACCGTGCTGGCGCGCTACCGCAAGCAAGGCCTGCGCATCTACGACAGCGCCGAGCACGGTGCCATTCATCTGCAACTGGGCAGCTTCAAGCCGCCCTGGACGATGCGTCAACAGCGGCGTTTCTGGCGCGATCCACCGGTGGCTGGCCGTTGATCGGTGCCAGCATGGGTGCCACCTCACGGTCGTCGGGGCGGCGGGTCTTAATCGCGGATCGGTATGGTAAAGTGGCGCACTTTTTCGAGGGGACTGTCACTGTGTGGGAATTGGTCAAATCCGGCGGCTGGATGATGTTGCCGATCATTCTGAGTTCCATCGCGGCCATGGCGATCGTCGCCGAGCGCCTGTGGACACTGCGCGCCAGTCGCGTCACCCCCGAGCATCTGCTGGGTCAGGTCTGGGTCTGGATCAAGGACAAGCAGCTCAACAAGGAAAAACTCAAGGAATTGCGCGCCAATTCG
>NZ_WBRZ01000406.1:0-3314 GCF_008923895.1 Pseudomonas sp. GXM4 | reverse complement strand
TGATGCCTGGAAGCGTTAAACGCCTTCCAGCCGAATCTTGTGCTGACTCAACAACTGCGCCAGCGCCGGTACCGGCTGCTGATCGGTGACCAGGCAATCGATCAGGCTGATCGGCCCCAGTCGAATCATCGCGTTACGCCCGAACTTGCTCGAGTCCGCCGCCAGAATCACCTGCCGCGCATTGGCAATGATCGCCTGGCTGACCCGTACTTCCTGATAATCGAAGTCGAGCAGGCTGCCGTCCTCATCGATCCCGCTGATCCCGACCAAGGCGAAATCGACCTTGAACTGATTGATGAAATCCACACTCGCCTGACCGACCACACCGCCGTCCCGCCTTACATTGCCGCCGGTCAGCAGCACATCGAAATCATCCTTGGCGCTGAGCATCGAGGCGACGTGCAGGTTGTTGGTGATGATTTTCAGGTGACTGTGATTGAGCAGGGCGCGGGCGATCGATTCGGTGGTTGTACCAATGTTGATGAACAGCGAGGCGTGATCGGGGATCTGCGCGGCAATGGCTTCACCGATGCGTTGCTTTTCATCACGCATCTGATCGGCACGCATGGCATACGCGGTGTTTTCGACACTGGAATCGTACGCGGCGCCACCGTGATAGCGACGCAGCAGGTTGGCTTCCGCGAGCTGATTGATGTCGCGGCGGATGGTTTGCGGGGTGACAACGAACAGCGTGGCCATTTCCTCGATGCTCACATAACCGCGTTCGCGGACCAGCTCGAGGATTTGCTGCTGACGGGGAGGCAGATTCATGGGGCTTCCTTTGGGCTGCCGTGCAAAATTTGCCCATGATGCCGCAGGAATCCGCTCCCGACCAGTTAGATGCTTATGTGTAACTCAAGGCTGGCTTATTCAGCGTCCTCACGTGCCCAGTCGCGGGTGCGGCTGACGGCTTTTTTCCAGCCTTTGTAGAGTTTCTCTTTCTCGGTTTCCGCAAGGCTCGGTTCGAACTCGCGCTCGATCACTGCCTTGCCGCGCAGTTCTTCCAGACTGCCCCAGAAACCGCAGGCCAGACCGGCCAGATAGGCAGCGCCGAGTGCGGTGGTTTCGCGCATTTGCGGGCGCTCCACCTGAGTGCCGAGGATGTCGGCCTGGAACTGCATGAGGAAGTTGTTCGCCACCGCGCCGCCGTCCACACGCAGGGCCTTGAGGCGTTCGCCGGAGTCCTGTTGCATGGCGTCGAGTACGTCGCGGGTCTGGTAGGCGATCGATTCCAGCGCGGCGCGGATGATGTGATCGACGCGTACGCCGCGCGTCAGGCCGAACAGCGCGCCACGGGCATACGGGTCCCAGTACGGTGCGCCGAGACCGGTAAACGCCGGCACCAGATACACGCCGTTGCTGTCCTTGACCTTGTTGGCAAAGTATTCGGTATCGTGGGCGTCGTTGACGATTTTCAGTTCATCGCGCAGCCATTGCACGGTCGAACCGCCGTTGAACACGGCGCCTTCCAGAGCATAAGCCACTTCGCCGCGTGGGCCGCAGGCGATGGTGGTGAGCATGCCGTGCTGGGATTTCACTGCTTTGTCGCCGGTGTTCATCAGCAGGAAGCAACCGGTGCCGTAGGTGTTTTTCGCTTGGCCCGGCTCCACGCACATCTGGCCGAACAGTGCTGCCTGCTGGTCGCCAGCGATACCGCCGATGGCGATGCCGCTCTTGGTACGACCGTAGATTTCCGAGGACGCTTTGACTTCCGGGAGCATCTCGCGGGGGATATCGAGGATCTCCAGCATCTTCGAGTCCCACTCCAGCGAATGGATATTGAAGAGCATGGTGCGCGAGGCGTTGGTGTAGTCGGTGACGTGCACCTTGCCGCCGGTGAATTTCCAGATCAGCCAGCTATCGACGGTGCCGAACAGCAGCTCGCCGTTGCGCGCACGCTCGCGGCTGCCTTCGACGTTGTCAAGGATCCACTTCAGTTTGGTGCCGGAGAAGTACGGGTCGGTGACCAGGCCGGTGGTGTCGCGGATGTAGTCTTCGTGGCCATCGCGCTTGAGCTGCTGGCAGATCTCGGTGCTGCGGCGGCACTGCCAGACGATCGCGTTGTAGATCGGACGGCCAGTGGTCTTGTCCCAGACCACAGTGGTTTCACGCTGGTTGGTGATACCGATCGCGGCGACCTGGTCGTGATGCAGGCCGGCCTGGGCCAGCGCTTCAACCATCACCGCGCTCTGGGTGGCGAAAATTTCCATCGGGTCGTGCTCGACCCAACCGGCTTGCGGGTAATGCTGAACGAATTCGCGCTGCGCGGTGCAGACCACGTTCGCGTCGCGGTCGAAGATGATCGCGCGCGAGCTGGTCGTACCCTGATCAAGGGCAATGATGTAGTTCTTGTTCTGAATGTCGGTCATGTCGATTGCCTTGGACGAAAAAAACGAGAGTGGGCCGTGGCGCAGGCTCGGATGGGCAGGAGCCGGCGCCGACTGTTTCAAGAAGTTCTTGGTTTGCCGTCAATGGCCGGTTCTGCATCCTTTGTAGCAGGTGTGGCGCCGGTCAGGTGACGGGCAATCAGCCCGCGATACCCGGCAGCGCCGAGGCAGGCACCGACAATCGGTGCAAAAATCGGAATCAGGAAGTACGGAATATCACGACCACCGGTGAAGGAAATTTCACCCCAACCGGTAAAGAAAGTCATCAGTTTCGGACCGAAGTCACGCGCAGGGTTCATCGCGAAACCGGTCAGCGGCCCCATCGCACTGCCGATCACGGCAATCAGCAGACCGATCAGCAGCGGCGCCATCGGGCCGCGTGGCAGGCCGTTGTTGTCATCGGTCAGGGCCATGATCACGCCCATCAGGATCGCGGTGATGATCATCTCGACCAGAAAGGCCTGGGCCGTCGACAGTACCGGGTTCGGGTAGGTCGAGAACACCGACGCCAATTCCAGGCTGGCGGCCGAGCCACGAACCATCTGGTGGGTTTGTTCGTAATCGAAGAACAGATTGCTGTAGAGCGTGTAGACCAGCAACGCGCCGCAGAAGGCGCCGGCGATTTGCGAAAGGATGTAGAACGGCAATTTGCGTTTTTCGAAGTCAGCGAAGATTGCCAGAGCGATGCTCACGGCCGGGTTCAGGTGCGCGCCGGAAACCCCGGCGGTGAGGTAGATCGCCATGCTCACGCCGACGCCCCAGATGATGCTGATTTCCCACAGACCGAAGCTGGCGCCCGCGACTTTGAGCGCGGCGACACAACCGGTGCCGAAGAAGATCAGAAGGGCGGTGCCCAGGAATTCGGCTATGCATTGGCCGGAAAGCGATGGTTGCGGTAAAGCAGCTGTCATTGAAAACCTCGGTTCT
>NZ_WBRZ01000405.1:0-3326 GCF_008923895.1 Pseudomonas sp. GXM4 | reverse complement strand
GCAGAGCGTCCCCGGCTGCATTCCCACGCAGAGCGTGGGAACGATCAACGCACAATCAAAAGATCGCAGCCTTCGGCAGCTCCTACACGGGACCGGGTTTACAGCAACAGGCCGATTTGAGTCTTCTTGGGCAACTTGCTCACTACCAGTTGATGGGATCGCTGCAACAAAGCCCGCAACTCCTCGGCACCCAGTGGGTAGGGCGGGTGCATGATGATCCACTGCGCCCGTGCCAGATACGGCGCTGGATGAATCCCCGGGCGGTCGCAGTGGCCGAGAAACAGATCCTTGTCGACCTTGAACGCCAGCGAATCACCACGTAATCCCTGCAAGGCAAACATCTTGTTGCCGGCAATCGAGAACACCCGCACGCCGCCCCATTTGTAATCTTCCCGCGCGCCGGGCAGGGCAAGACAAAACTCGGCAACCTCGGCTTCGCTCATTCTTCCCTGTTTCATAGAAATCTGTCCCCGCAGGCATTGAACGATTCGACCAGGTGATCGATCCATGTGCGCACCGCCGGCATTACCCCGCGCCGATGCGGATACACCGCTTGCAGCCAGCCGCCAGGCAATGACCATTGCGGCAGCACTTGCACCAGTGTGCCGTTACGCAATTCAGTTTCGCAGAACATCATCGGCAGCACGGTAAAACCCTGACCGGCCAGGACGCAGGCCTTGCGCACCACGAAATCATCAATGCCCAGCCGCGCTTCCATACTCAGATCGACGCTCTTGCCTTGTTGATCGAGCAGACGCACATGAACCATGCGATCGGCTTCCAGCGCGCCCAGTACCGGCAGGGTTTTCAGGTCCTGCGGATGATTGATGGTCTTGCCTTGCATGAACGCCGGGCTGGCGATCACCACCGCTTGGGCCTGACGCAAGCGCCGCGTGACCAGCAACGGGTCTTCATCGCCGTGATCGCGCACGCGCAAAGCGACATCGATGCCTTCGGTGACCAGATCGACCCGGCGGTTGAGCAGTACGACCTCCAGCTGCACCTGCGGAAACTTGCCGAGAAAGTCACTGATCACCGTCGGCAGCATTTCATGGGCCAGACCGGTCGGGCATGACACCCGCAAGCGCCCGCGCGGTTCGCTGGACATGCTCGCCACCGCTTCGTCAGCCATCTCCGCTTCCAGCAACATCGCCTGACAGTGGCGCAAATAGCGTTCACCGACGGCAGTGAGATTGAGTTGGCGGGTGGTGCGTTGCAGCAGACGTGCGCCGAGTCGTTCCTCCAGTTCGGCGATCCTTCTTGAAAGCCGTGACTTGGGAATACCGAGCAGGCGCCCGGCGGCGGCGAATCCGCCGGCTTCGACCACTTTGGCGAAATAGTAGAGATCGTTAAGGTCCTGCATACGTGTTTCCAGTCGTTCTATCAATGGGACGAACTATCGCATTGTCGGCGACTAATCAGCTATTGGTTTGTTGCGTAGGATTGTCTCCATTCCGTCGCCGCCGGCGATTCTTTCAGGAGAACCCACATGAAACTGTTGCACATCGATTCGAGCATTCTCGGCGACAACTCGGCTTCCCGTCAGTTGAGCCGTCAAGTCGTCGACGCCTGGCAAGCTGCCGAGCCGAGCGCCGTAGTCACCTACCGCGACCTGGCGGCCGACGCGATCAGCCACTTCTCGTCGACCACACTGGTTGCTGCCGGCACCACCGCCGAACTGCGCGACGCTGCGCAACAGCACGAAGCCGAGCTGAGCGCTTCGACCCTGGCCGAATTCATCGCTGCCGACGCCGTGGTGATTGCCGCGCCGATGTACAACTTCACCGTTCCAACCCAACTGAAAGCGTGGATCGACCGCGTTGCCGTCGCCGGCCAGACGTTCCGCTACACCGAAGCCGGCCCTGAAGGCCTGTGCGGTGGCAAGAAAGTGGTGATCGTGTCGACTTCCGGTGGCATTCATGCCGGTCAGGCCAGCGGCATCGCTCATGAAGAATATCTGAAGCTGGTACTGGGCTTCCTCGGAATCACCGATATCGAAATCGTCCGCGCTGAAGGTCTGGCCTATGGCGAAGAAGTGCGCAACAACGCCATGAGCGCTGCGCAAGCGAAGATCAGCGAGCAACTGTTCGCCGCGGCGTAAGGCTTGCGTAAAGAACAGCTGATGTTCAGGTAATCCCCCAAAAACTCTGTATTCTGGTTCCGCAAGGGCCGAATACGGAGTTTTTTGTTTCTGGCTGTTACATAATCTGGCCCGGGTTATGCAGTTTCAGCACATCCGACGATGTGGTCCGACAGGGTAGGGCATTCATGAGGCATCTTTGTGCACTGTTGCTGATTTGCCTGCTGGCCAGCCTGAATTCAGTGCAGGCCGCACCGGGGCGCCACCCTGTCTGGAGCGTCGGTTATCACGAGATGACCTTTCTCGACCCGCTCGATCTGCAACCGATGCGCGCCATCGCTTTTTACCCGTCCAGTGACCGCGAGCACATGAGCTTGCTTGAGGGCTATTCGGTCGAGGCTGGAGAAGACACCAAAGTCGCGATCGGCCGCTTTCCCATGTTGATGCTCTCCCACGGCAATACCGGCACGCCGCTGGCCTTGCATGATCTGGCGACGTCGCTGGCGCGCAAGGGGTTTGTCGTGGTTGCGGTGATTCATCCCGGCGACAACTGGCGCGACCACAGCCGACTTGGCACGTTGAGCAATCTCTACGGCCGGCCAATCCAGATTTCCCAAGCGATCACCGCGACCCTCGCCGACAACATGCTGGCGCCGTTCGTCAATGCTGACCAGGTCGGTGTGATCGGTTATTCGGCCGGGGGCGAGACCGCATTGATTCTTTCCGGGGCGCAACCGGATCTGGATCGTCTGCGCCGCTATTGCCAGGAACGTCCGGACGATCACGACGCCTGCAACACCCAGGGCGAGCTGATTGTTGATCGCGATGACTTGCAGCCAGTGGCCGATCCACGGGTTCACGCCTTATTGCTCATGGCGCCGCTGAGCCTGAAGTTCGGCCGCCACACCCTCGCCGATGTGCACGTACCGGTGCTGCTCTACAGCGGCGACGGCGACAAACTGGTGGCCTTCGATAAAAACGCTGCGGCTTTGGCGCGCAAACTGCCCACCGCGCCGGACTTCAAACTGCTCGCCGGAGCAGGGCACTTCGTGTTCATGGCGCCGTGCACCGAAGAGCAGATCCGCGCCATGCCGGCATTGTGCACCGATGCCGACGGGGTGGATCGCGAGGATATTCACCGCAACCTGATCTCCGAGGCCGGACGGTTTTTTGCTCATGCACTGGGCAGATCGACACGGGCCGGGATGCAAACGGCGGATCAATAACTCAAACACCGCCACCAATT
>NZ_WBRZ01000404.1:0-3344 GCF_008923895.1 Pseudomonas sp. GXM4 | reverse complement strand
CACGCTGGAAGTCCACGCCCACAAAAAAACCGCATCACTGCGGTTTTTTTGTGTCTGCAAAGCGTCGCTTATACGAACAGCGACAGCAGCAGGATAAAGCCCAGGCCCACTACCGACAGAATGGTTTCCATCGCGGTCCAGGTCTTGAAGGTTTCGGCCACGGTCATGTTGAAGTACTGCTTGACCAGCCAGAAACCGGCGTCGTTGACGTGGGACAGAATCAGCGAACCGGCGCCGGTGGCCAGCACCAGCAGCTCACGGTTGACGCCCGGAATCATCCCGACAACCGGCACCACAATGCCCGCGCCAGTGATAGTCGCCACGGTCGCCGAACCGGTTGCGATACGGATCACCGCCGCTACCAGCCAGGCCAGCAGGATCGGCGAGATCTGCGCGCTTACCGCCATGTGGCCGATCACATCACCCACGCCGCTGGTCACCAGCATCTGCTTGAAGCCACCGCCGGCACCGATGATCAGAATGATCGCAGCGGTAGGCGCCAGGCTTGCGTCGAGCCACTTGAGCATCTGGTTGGAACCGATGCCCTGCTTGTAGCCGAAGGTGTACAGCGACAGCAGCAGCGCCAGCAGCAGTGCGGAGATCGGGTGGCCGATCATGTCCATCCAGATGCGAAAGAAGTTGCCGTCCGGCAGTGCCACGTCAGCGAAGGTTTTCAGCAGCATCAGGAACACCGGCAACAGCACGGTGACCAGGGTGATGCTGAAGCTTGGCAGGTTGGCCGAATCGTTTTCACGGGCCAGTTGATCGACCAGTTCCTGATTCGGGTGACCCGGGATGTGCTTGGCGATGAAAGTACCGAAGATCGGACCGGCAATGATGGCGGTCGGCAGCGCGACGATCAGACCGTAGAGAATGGTCTTGCCGATGTCAGCGCCGAATACGCCGATGGCCAGCAGCGGACCCGGGTGCGGCGGCACCAGACCGTGCACGGCGGACAGGCCGGCGAGCAGCGGGATACCGATCTTGATGATCGACACGCCAGTGCGGCGCGCAACGATGAACACCAGCGGAATCAGCAGCACGAAGCCGATTTCGAAGAACAGCGGAATGCCCACCAGGAACGCAGCGAACATCATCGCCCACTGCACCTTGTCCTTGCCGAAGGCGCGGATCAGGGTCTGGGCGATCTGATCGGCCCCGCCCGATTCGGCCATCATCTTGCCGAGCATGGTGCCCAGGGCGAGGATGATGCCGACGAAACCGAGCACGCCACCGAAGCCGTCCTGGAACGCCTTGATGATGGTGTTGATCGGCATGCCGGAAGTCAGGCCGAGGAAGGCGGCGGCGATGGTCAGTGCAATGAACGGGTGAATCTTGAATTTGGTGATCAGGATAATCAGGCCGATTACCGTGACCACCGCATCGAGCAGCAGGAACGTCTCGTGGGACATGCCAAACATGGGGAGTGTCTCCTGGATTGTTGTTGTTATTAAAGCGGGTTGAACAGTAGTCGGGAGGACAGCGCTGTCTTTTTCAACATGCTCATATCGCCTGTTTCAGACCGTTGGCCTGCCACCAGACGTGAGCCTGCAGGGCCAGCTCTTCGACGCTGTGAATCGAGGCATTGAGCGGCAGAGTCAGCGGCTCGCCCTTGGGCGATTCGAGCGTGGCGAACTGGCTTTCGATCAACGTCGCCGGCATGAAGTGGCCCGGGCGGTGCGATACACGCTCGGCGGCGACTTCCGGAGTCAATTCAAGAAACACGAAACCGAGGCCCGGCAAGGCGCTGCGCAGACGTTCGCGGTAACTGTGTTTAAGGGCCGAGCAGGTCAACACCGGGCGCTGGCCTTTGGCATCGACGCGACGCAGTTCATCGCACAGGCTGTCGAGCCAGCCGGCGCGGTCTTCGTCGTTCAGGGGGATCCCCGCGCTCATCTTTTCGATGTTCGCGGCCGGATGAAAAGTATCGCCTTCAATGGCAGTGGCGCCGCTCAATTGGCACAGGGCCTGGCTGACGCACGTCTTGCCGCAACCGGCAACGCCCATGATGACCAGGGCGGTGATGGGATGACTCATATAACACCTCAGCGCGCAGACAGCGCTACCTTTGCTAGCTATGACTCTAGTGCACAGGCAGAAGTTGCCGACGCCTTCTTGTCGTTTTTTTGGGTTGCAGCAGGTTTGTTCCTGACGCCAAAGAGCACAGATCAGGCAGGACCGCGCTCACGCATTTGCAGCTGCATCAGGACAGCGCTACCTTAGTGCCTTGATTTTTGTTTGGCAAGCCGCCCGATGACCTCCCCCAAGAACGATAAAAATACCCGCACCACCGGCCGTCCGACCCTCAACGAAGTAGCCCGCCTGGCCGGCGTCAGCCCGATCACTGCCTCGCGCGCCTTGCGCGGGGTGAGCACGGTAGCCACCGAACTGGTGGAAAAAGTGCAGAAAGCCGCGCTCGAACTCAATTACGTGGTCAACCCCGCCGCCCGCGCACTGGCCTCGGCGCAGAGCCATTCGGTGGTGGTGCTGGTGCCGTCGCTGTCCAACCTGCTGTTCATCGACACCCTGGAAGCCATTCATCGGGTGCTGACGCCCAAGGGCTTCGAAGTGCTGATCGGCAACTTTCACTATTCGCGCGATGAAGAAGAAAATCTGCTGCGCAACTACATGGCTTATCAGCCGCGCGGCTTTTTGCTGACCGGTTTTGATCGCACGGAAAGTTCGCGGCGGATGATCGAGGCCAGCAACATTCCCTGCGTGTACATGATGGAGCTCGACAGTGCTGCCGGAGTCAATTGCGTGGGTTTCTCGCAGTTGAGCGCCGGGGAAACTGCCGCCGAGCATCTTCTGTCTCGTGGACGCAAGCGCTTGGCCTACATTGGTGCGCAGCTGGATCAGCGCACGTTGTTGCGCGGTGAAGGTTTCCGCAAGGCGTTGCAGAAGGCGGGCCGCTATGACCCGGATCTGGAAGTGCTGACACCGCGTGCTTCGTCTGTGGGCTTGGGTGGCGAGTTGTTCCTGCAATTGCTGGCGGCGCATCCGGATGTTGATGCGATTTTCTTCGGCAACGATGACCTGGCCCAAGGCGCGCTGCTGGAAGCCTTGCGCAATGGCATCAACATTCCCGAGCAGGTGGCGATTCTCGGTTTCAACGATTTGCCGATGTCCGAACACATGGTGCCGCGCCTGAGCAGCATCAACACCCCGCGCGAGGCGATCGGCCGGCGCGCGGCGGAGCAGATGCTGACGTTGATGGCGGGTAACAAAGTGGCGCGGCCGGTGGAGGATATGGGGTTTGAGCTGAAGGTGCGCGAGAGTACCTGACCCTCACGCGATTCCCTGTAGGAGCTGCCGAAGGCTGCGATCTTTTGATTTTGCTTTCA
>NZ_WBRZ01000403.1:0-3365 GCF_008923895.1 Pseudomonas sp. GXM4 | reverse complement strand
GGCGGCCGGGTTAAGGAGGCGCCGTATGCAACGAGGCTGCGATCTTCGAGATCGCAGCCTCGTTGCCGATCAGGCAGTCGCAGGACGCAGCGAGTAGGTTTTCAGCTGATCAGCAAAGTCACGCAACGACTGGATGCCACTGGCCTCGGCCTCGTGAATCCATTCCTTGATGGCGGCGAGCATGTCGTGGCCATTGGAACTGGTCTTGACCCAGATCTGCTGCAAAGCCAGGCGTTTCTCGTAGATCACTTTCAGCGCATGGCTGTGTTCGAGCATGGTCTGGATGCGCAAGTGATGACGGTCTTCCAGCAGGCTGGTTTCCCGCGACAGCAGGCGTTTGGCCCGGTGGAACTGGTGGCGCACCGAGTGATCGACCTTGGCCAGCTCTTGCTTGACCAGCGGGCCGATCACCAATTTGCGGTACTGGGCCATGATCTGGAAGCGGTTGTTGAGGATCGCCATGGCGGTGTCCATGTCCAGGCTGCCCTTGCCTTCGACGCGGTGGGCAATCGGTGCGACCCGCTGCACCTTGGCCAGACGCAGGAAGCAGAAGACCTTGATCCACGCCCAGCCGAGGTCGAATTCCCACTTTTTCACCGACAGCTTGGCCGAGTTGGGGTAGGTGTGGTGGTTGTTGTGCAGTTCTTCGCCGCCGATCAGGATGCCCCACGGCACCAGATTGGTCGCTGCGTCACGGCATTCGAAATTGCGGTAGCCGACGGCATGGCCCAGACCGTTGATCACGCCAGCGGCCCACACTGGAATCCACATCATCTGGATGGCCCAGATGGTGATGCCGATGGTGCCGAACAGCAGCAGGTCGATCACGCCCATGATCGCCACACCCAGCAGCGGATAGCGGCTGTAGAGGTTGCGTTCGATCCAGTCTTCCGGGCAATTCTTGCCGTAGATACGCAAGGTTTCCGGGTTCTGCGCTTCGCTGCGGTACAGCTCGGCACCGGTGCGCAGTACGGTGGACAGACCCTTGATGACCGGGCTGTGCGGGTCATCCTCGGTTTCGCATTTGGCGTGGTGTTTGCGGTGGATGGCGGTCCACTCGCGGGTGTTCTGCGCCGTGGTCAGCCACAGCCAGAAACGGAAAAAGTGCTTGAGGCCTGCATTCAGCTCGAGCGAGCGATGGGCCGAGTAACGGTGCAGATAGACCGTGACGGCAACAATCGTCACATGGGTCATCAGCAGGGTGACCGCGACCAGTGACCAGGCCGACAAGCCAAGAAAACCTTCGTACCACATAGGCTATAGGGCCCTCGATAAAGATAAAAACAGCCGTTGCATTATCACTAAGCACACAGATAAAACCAGTCGCCCTTTCAGATAAGAAGTCGCTGAATGTTTCTTCACCTATAATTCCAACCTTTTTGTAGGGACATGGACGACCGAATGTCTGCGACTTACCGCGATGCCTTGCGTGCAGCGCTGCTCTACCTCGTACTCGCCGCCGTGTGGCTGCAGGTTTCCGATCATTTATTAAGCAGATTCTTCGATGACTCCAGTGCGCTGGCCCGCTGGCAACTGATCAACGGTTATTTGCTGGCAGCGGTCAGCGCCGGGCTGATTTTTCTTGCGCGGGCGCGGCTGTGTCGGTTTCTCGGCATCGGTGCCCGCCTGCGCGAGCGCCACAGCGACCGGGAGCGCCTGCGTCAGGCGGCCGCCGTGTTCGATTGCACCCGCGAAGGCGTGCTGGTAACCGATCACCGTGGTCTGATCGTTCACGTCAACCGCGCCTTTATCGAGATCACCGGTTATCGGCGCGACGAAGTCATCGGCCAGCAGCCGAGTCTGTTCAAGTCCGGCCATCATCCGCCGGGCTTCTATCAGGCGATGTTCGCCACCCTAGAGGCTGAAGGTGAATGGAGCGGCGAGATCTGGAACCGGCGCAAGACTGGCGAGATTTATCCACAGTGGCAAACCATCCGGGTGATTCACGATGATTCCGGCCGGCTCAGCCATTACGTGGCGGTGTTCTCCGACATCAGTGCGATCAAGGATTCCGAGTCCGAGCTCAAACACCTGGCGCATCACGATCCGTTGACCGATCTGCCCAATCGCCTGCTGTTCAGCGACCGCGCCGAGCAGGCGTTGTCTTCCGCGCAGACACACAAGCGCGGCTGCGCGCTGCTGATGCTCGATCTGGATCATTTCAAGATGATCAACGACAGCCTAGGGCATAACGTCGGCGATCGGTTGCTAAAAGCGGTGGCGACGCGTTTGCAGGAACTGTTCGGCCACGGCATTACCTTGGCGCGGCTCGGCGGTGACGAGTTCGCGGTGCTCGCGGAAAGTTGTCCACAGCCGGCCCAGGCCGCCGCGCTGGCGCAACGGACTCTGGACGCGTTGAAGGAGCCGGTGCTGGTAGATGGCAATCAACTGTTCATCAACGCCAGCATCGGTATCAGCCTGTTTCCCAGCGATGCCCTCAGCGCCGAGCAGTTGTTACGCAACGCCGACAGCGCGCTGTTCAAGGCCAAAAGCAGCGGACGCAATGGCTACGCGCTGTATACCGAAGAGCTGACCGCCCATGCCCAGCAACGGGTCGAAATCGCCTTCGAGCTGCGCCGTGCACTGGAGCAGGAGGAGTTGCGCGTCTACTACCAACCGGTGCATGACCTGCACAGCAGCCGTCTGATCGGCGTCGAGGCACTGGTGCGCTGGCAGCATCCGCAGCGCGGGCTGGTGTCGCCGGCAGAATTCATTCCGATTGCCGAGCGCACCGGGCTGATCGCCGAGATCGATGCCTGGGTGATGCAGCAGGCCTGCCGACAGATGTGCCAATGGCAGCAGAGCGGTGTGGTGCTGGCG
Source organism: Pseudomonas sp. GXM4 (assembly GCF_008923895.1). NCBI lineage: Bacteria > Pseudomonadati > Pseudomonadota > Gammaproteobacteria > Pseudomonadales > Pseudomonadaceae > Pseudomonas > Pseudomonas sp. GXM4. The sequence continues at coordinate 545 of NZ_WBRZ01000403.1, read as the reverse complement.
TTCGTCGCGGTGAATGTTTCGTCGCGGCTGTTTGCCCGGCGTGAGCTTTACCAGCAGGTGGCGCAGGTGCTGCACGACACCGGGCTGGATCCGGCGTATCTGGAACTGGAAGTTACCGAAAGCGCGGTGATGGATGATCCCGAAGTGGCGCTGGAACAGATGCATCGCTTGCGCGAGCTGGGTGTGCGTCTGGCCATCGATGATTTCGGCACCGGCTATTCGTCGTTGCTGCGGCTCAAGCGCCTGCCGGTGCAGAAACTCAAGATCGATCAGGGCTTCGTCGCCGGGTTGCCGTGGGATGAGGATGACGTGGCGATTGTCCGGGTGATCATCGCGCTGGCGCGGAGCATGGGTATGCAGGTGCATGCCGAGGGGATCGAGCAGGCTGAGCAGGCGGCATTTCTGTTGGCGCAGGAATGCGATCTGGGGCAGGGCTACTGGTTTGGGCGGCCGGTGTCTGCGGATCGGCTTGATTGGGCGAAAACGCCATTGATTGGCTGAAAAGACCTATCTGCCTATCACCGACCTTGTGGTGAGGGGATTTA
>NZ_WBRZ01000402.1:0-3394 GCF_008923895.1 Pseudomonas sp. GXM4 | reverse complement strand
ACTCGCGCCGCAGAATTTTCCCTACAGGCGTCATCGGCAACGACTCACGCAACACGATGTGTTTCGGCACCTTGTAGGCCGTGAAATTCTCTTTGCAGTACGCCTTCAGCTCTTCCAGGCTGACCCCGCTTTCCCGCGCTACCACAAACAGCTTCACCGCCTCTCCCGAACGCTCGTCCGGCACGCCGATGACCGCGCAGTTGGCGACTTTCGGGTGGGCCATGACCACGTCTTCGATTTCGTTGGGGTACACGTTGAAGCCGGAGACGATGATCATGTCCTTCTTGCGATCGACGATGCGCACGAAACCGTCCGGGTCGATCACGGCGATATCGCCGGACTTGAACCAGCCCTCGGCATCCAGCACTTCGGCGGTGGCTTCGGGCTTGTTCCAGTAGCCCTTCATGATCTGCGGGCCTTTGATGCACAGCTCGCCGCGCTCGCCCAGCGGCTGTTCGACGCCGTCATCGTTGATGATTTTCACCAGCGTGCCCGGCACCGGCAAGCCGACAGTGCCCAGCCGCGACTGATCGCCGTATGGGTTGGTGCAGGCCACTGGCGAGGTTTCGGTCAGGCCGTAGCCTTCGGTGATACGGCAACCGGTCATCTGCTCCCAGCGCTCGGCGGTGGCCTTGACCAGCGCGGTGCCGCCGGAATTGGTGAGCTTGAGGCTGGAGAAATCCAGGGTCTTGAAATCAGGGTGATCCATCAGCGCAACGAACAAGGTGTTCAAACCCAGCAGCGCCGAGAAGCGCCAGTTTTTCAGTTCCTTGATGAAGCCGGCAATGTCGCGCGGATTGGAGATCAGTACGTTGTGATTGCCCGAGACCATCATGCACATGCAATTCGCGGTGAAAGCATAGATGTGGTACAGCGGCAGCGGCGCGATCATCACCTCCTGGCCTTCGCGCAACAGCGGCTGACCGTCCGGGCCGAGCTGAGCCAGACAGGCGCGCACCTGCTGCATGTTCGCCACCAGATTGCCGTGGGTGAGCATCGCGCCCTTGGCCAGGCCGGTGGTGCCGCCGGTGTATTGCAGCACGGCGATGTCATCGAGGCCGACGTTCAGCGGTTTGATGCCCAGGCCGCGGCCCATGCGCAGCGCGCTTTTGAACGAGGTCGCTTGCGGCAGCGAATACTCGGGAACCAGTTTCTTCACTTTGCTGACCACGGTGTTGACCAGCCAGCCTTTGGCGGTGGGCATCAGGTCGCCCATCTTCGCTTCTATCAAATATTGGATGTCGGTGTCGGGCAGCACTTCCTGGACTTTCTGTCCGAACAGATTCAGGTAGACCAACGCGCGTGCACCGGAATCCTTGAACTGGTGGCGCATTTCCCGTGGCGTATACAACGGGTTGGTATTGACCACGATCAGCCCGGCGCGCAGCGCGCCGAACACGGCAATCGGATAATGCAGAACGTTGGGCATCTGCACCGCAATGCGATCCCCCGGCACCAGATCGGTATGGGCCTGCAGGTATCCGGCAAACGCCGCGCTCTGGCGCTCGAGTTCGGCGTAGGTCAGGGTAATGCCCATGCTGCTGAACGCCGGGCGGTCAGCGAACTTCTTGCAGGAACGCTCAAACACTTCGATGACCGACTTGAACTCGCCCATGTCGATGTCCAGCGGTACGCCGGCCGGGCGTTTGTCATTCCAGAAATCAGGTTGCATTGTTCTTGTCCTCTTTACCTGAGCCGATCCGGGAGCCGCTTTCTGTCGTTTCTGCTTCGTCCATGGAAGGCGAAAAGCACAAAGCGGAGCTTCACGGACACTAGCAGCTATGGCCATTGAGGCAAATATGACGCAAGCCCTCATTGATCCCGTGAATCTTCCTGCCGTGGCGTGAGCTGATCAGACGCGCTATACACTGTGGCGATGCTGAGCAAAGGAATCGCCATGACCCACGACACCTTCTGGCTGGACGCGAGTGACCGCAGCCGCCTGTACATCAACCGCTGGCTGCCGGCCACGCCATTGAAAGCGGTGATTCTGCTGGCCCATGGCATGGCCGAACACAGCGCTCGCTACACGCGGCTCGCTGACACGTTTTGCGACAAAGACTATGGTGTTTACGCACCGGATCTGCGCGGCCATGGTCGCACCGCTGACAACGGCACCCTTGGCCATTTCGCCGATGACGACGGCTGGTGCAAGGTCGTCGGCGATCTGGCCAGCCTCAACCAGCACATCGGCCAGCAACATCCCGGCGTGCCGATCATCCTGCTCGGCCACAGCATGGGCAGCTACATCGCCCAAGGCTATTTGTTGCACCACAGCGCCAGTCTGCACGGGGCGATTCTCAGCGGCTCGAATTTCCAGCCGGTGGTCCTCTATCGCGTCGCGCGGCAGATAGCCCGGCTGGAAAAACTGCGCCAGGGCGGCAAGGGCCGCAGTGCATTGATCGAATGGCTGTCGTTCGGCTCGTTCAACAATAAATTCAAACCGGTGCGCACCCGTTTCGACTGGCTGAGCCGCGACCCGGCGGAGGTCGACAAGTACGCCGCCGACCCATTGTGCGGCTTTCGCTGCACCAATCAGCTGTGGATCGACCTGCTCGGTGGGTTGCAGCAAATCAGCAAAGCGTCCAATCTCGCGCAGATCGATCCGGGCCTGCCGCTGCTGGTAATTGGCGGCGAATGTGATCCGGTGAGCGAGGGCAAGCGTCTGACAGATCTGGCCAATGCCTTGCGCAGGGCCGGCAGCCAGCATCTGCAACTGAAGATTTACCCGCAGGCCCGACACGAATTGTTCAATGAAAGCAATCGCGACGAAGTGAGCGCCGATGTGCTCGCCTGGATCGACCAGGCCCTGAGCCACCGGCGCCCGCAGCGCAGCGAATAATTTTTTGTGGATTGACTGAAATCCGTCACAGGAATCGAAACCGATGACCCAGGTTACCAACATCCCTTACGAAGCCCTTGAAGTCGGCCAGACCGCCAGCTACAGCAAGACTGTCGAAGAGCGCGACATTCAGCTGTTCGCCGCGATGTCGGGCGACCACAACCCGGTGCACCTGGACGCCGAGTTTGCCGCCGCCAGCATGTTCAAGGAGCGCATCGCCCACGGCATGTTCAGCGGTGCGCTGATCAGCGCAGCGGTGGCCTGTGAATTGCCTGGGCCGGGCACTATCTATATCGGTCAGCAGATGAGCTTTCAGAAGCCGGTGAAGATCGGCGACACGCTGACGGTGCGCCTGGAGATTCTGGAGAAACTGCCGAAATTCCGCGTGCGCATTGCCACTCGCGTGTTCAATCAGCGTGATGAATTGGTAGTGGATGGTGAAGCGGAGATTCTGGCGCCGCGTAAACAGCAGACGGTGACGTTGCCGACTTTGCCGGCGATCAGTATCGGCTGATCGAAAAGATCGCAGCCTGCGGCAGCTCCTACTTTGGA
>NZ_WBRZ01000401.1:0-3421 GCF_008923895.1 Pseudomonas sp. GXM4 | reverse complement strand
TGGGGCCAGCAAATTCACCATCTATGTTGACTGACAATCCACTATCGCGGGCAAGCCCGCTCCCACAGGTATTGATGTGATTTTGCAGTTGCTTACGGTTTTACCAACCGCGCATCCAGGCTGTTCTGCGCCAGGCGCTTGGCCTGATCCTGGGTCATGCCCAGATGTTCATGCAGCGCATGGAAGTTCTCGGTCACGTACCCGCCGAAATACGCCGGGTCATCGGAGTTCACCGTGACCTTCACGCCGCGCTCAAGCATGTCGAGGATGTTGTGCTGCGACATGTGATCGAACACGCAGAGCTTGGTGTTCGACAGCGGGCATACGGTCAGCGGGATCTGCTCGTCGATGATCCGCTGCATCAGGCGCTCGTCTTCGATGGCGCGCACGCCATGGTCGATGCGCTGGATTTTCAGCAGGTCGATGGCTTCCCAGATGTATTCCGGCGGGCCTTCTTCACCGGCGTGGGCGACGGTGAGGAAGCCTTCGTCGCGGGCGCGATCGAAGACGCGTTTGAACTTGCTCGGCGGGTGGCCCATCTCGGAACTGTCGAGCCCGACCGCGACAAACGCATCACGGAACGGCAGCGCCTGATCGAGGGTTTTCTGCGCTTCGTCTTCGCTGAGGTGGCGCAGGAAGCTGAGGATCAAACCGCTGCTGATGCCCAGTTGCGTCTCGCCATCCTTGAGCGCGGCGGCGATGCCGTTGAGCACCACTTCGAACGGGATGCCCCGGTCGGTGTGGGTCTGCGGATCGAAGAACGGTTCGGTATGAATCACGTTCTGTGCTTTGCAGCGCAGCAGGTAGGCCCAGGTCAGGTCGTAGAAGTCCTGCGAGGTGCGTAGGACATCGGCGCCCTGGTAATACAGGTCGAGAAATTCCTGCAGATTGTTGAAGGCGTAAGCCTTGCGCAGGGTTTCGACGTCGCTCCACGGCAGGGCGATCTTGTTGCGTTCGGCCAGGGCGAACAGCAGTTCAGGCTCCAGCGAACCTTCCAGATGCAGGTGCAGTTCGGCTTTGGGCAGGGCGTTGAGCCAGTCGTACATAGTCTTTTCTCATCAGGTGCAATGCCGGCATTCTACAGAGGCTGGCCGCAACAATTGGCAAAACCTGACCAGGTGATCGATCAAACCGCCTCTTGCTCGCGACGATAGGCGTAGGTATCGGCGAAGCGCGACAGCAGGAATTGCGCACAGGTGGTGGTCGGATATTTCGCCGGGTGCTGTGCATCCTGGCAACCGGGCAGGCATTCGATGCGCGTGTCCGGGTGCGGTTCGGCGAAGAACGGCATCGAATAACGATCCACGCCCAGCGGGCTGATCACCCGGTGCGGCGTCGAGCGATAACGGTCGTTGCTCCAGCGCGCCATCATGTCGCCGAGGTTGACCACGAACGTGCCGTCAATCGGTGGCGCGTCGATCCATTCACCATTGACGTTCTTCACCTGCAAACCGCCGGCGCTGTCCTGATAGAGCAGGGTGATGCAGCCGTAATCGGTATGGGCGCCGGCACCTTGTTGCTCGGCGGAGCTGGCGGTGTGACGCGGCGGATAATGGATCATGCGCAACACGCTGACCGGGTCGACAAAGCGCGAATCGAAGAAGTCGCGCTCGATGCCCAGTGCAATGGTCATCGCCCGCAACAGGGTTTGCGCCAGCGCCTGCATGTCGAGGTAATGCTGCTCCATAAGGGCGTCCCAGCCGGGTTGCGCCGGGTGCCGATTGGGGCCGCGCAAAGGTTTTTCCGCGAGCACCTCGGGGTGTTCGTTCGGCAGGTGCAGGCCCATGTCGAAAGTTTCTTTGAGATCGCTGGGTTTGTCCGGGTCCAGTTGCTCGGTCGCAATCGCACCGTAGCCGCGATGATGGCGGGTCTGGGTAATGTCGATCTTCAGTTTTTCTGCGGCGGGCAAGGCAAAGAAGCGCTGGGCGTGATCGAGCAGATCGTCGATGCGTTGCGCCGAGATCGGATGGCCCTTGATGTAGAAAAAGCCCCATTCGCGACAGGCTTGGTCGATCTGCTCGGCCACGGCGGGCCAGGCATTTTCATCGGTGCTGTAGAGCGGGCTGATGTCGATGATGGGAAGACTGTTCATGCACTGGTCCTGAGAAACGCAAACATGAGAACACTGAAAAAACTGTGGGAGCTGGCTTGCCAGCGATGGCGATCTAACTGGCAACAGTGATGTTGAATGTGAAGGCCTCATCGCTGGCAAGCCAGCTCCCACACGGGTCGGTGTATTTTTTGAAAGTTACTTCGGCATCTCGGCCTTCATGCCTTCAACGTAATAATTCATCGACGCCAGTTCCGCATTGGTCGCGCTCACGCCCGCAGGGATTTTTTCCACACCGGCCTGATCCTTGATCGGCCCGGTAAACGGCTGCAATGCGCCGCTCTTGATGTCGGCGATCAACTGCTCGGCTTCGGCTTTCACCGGCGCCGGCACCAGATCGCTGATCGGCAGTTCCACCGTGCCTTCCTTCAACCCGCCCCAGTAATCCTGAGATTTCCAGGTGTGATCAATCACGCTCTGCGTCGCCTGAATGTAGTGTGGCGCCCAGTCGTTGACGATCGAGGTCAGCACCGCTTTCGGGCCGAAGTGGGCCATGTCCGAGGCATAGCCCACGGCATACACCCCGCGCCGTTCGGCAGCCTGGATAGGCGCCGGGCTGTCGGTGTGCTGGAACACCACATCGACGCCTTGATCGATCAGGGCGTTGGCGGCGTCGGCTTCCTTGCCCGGATCGAACCAGGAGTTGACCCACACCACTTTGATTTCGGTGCCAGGGTTGTACTTGTTCAGGGCCAACTGGATGGCATTGATGTCGCGGATCACTTCCGGAATCGGGAACGAGGCGACGTAGCCGATCTTCTTGGTCTTGGTCATCTTCGCCGCGAGGAAACCGCCGACATAACGGCCCTCGTAAGTGCGCGCCAGGTAAGTGCCGAGATTCTTGTCCTGCTTGTAGCCTGTGGCGTGTTCGAAAGTGACCTTGGGGAATTGCTTGGCGACTTTCACTGTCGGGTTCATGTAGCCGAAAGACGTGGTGAAGATCAGGTCGTATTTGTCCTTGGCCATGTTGCGGATCACCCGTTCGGCGTCGGCGCCCTCGGCGACGTTTTCCACGTAGTTGGTGGTGATCTGCGTGCCGAGTTTTTCCGCCAGGGCCTTGCGCCCCTGTTCGTGCTGATACGTCCAGCCGTGGTCACCGATCGGGCCGATGTAGACGAAACCGACCTTCAGCGGATCGGCAGCGCTGGCGCTCAGGCTGATTCCCAGACCGATGGCGGCGTACAGCAGTTTGTGCAGCGGACGTATTGGCATGAACCCGAACTCCATTTTGTTGTGTGTGCTCAGGGCCAATGCAAATTGCTGACCAAAAGGACAACAAACAAAAAGATCGCAGCCTTCGGCGGCTCCTAC
>NZ_WBRZ01000400.1:0-3462 GCF_008923895.1 Pseudomonas sp. GXM4 | reverse complement strand
TGAAGGATCTGCATGACGAGAGCCATACCAAAACCAACAACAACGCCGCATGGGTCTCGGCCAAGGGTCGCGGCAACACCGACGAAACCCTGCGCCAGACGCAGATGATCGCCAAGGGCAACATCGTCCTGAAAGCGGTCGATGGGCTGAAGATTGATATCAAGGATGTGAGTCAGGAGTCCGTCAGCCAGACCATTGATGCGATGGTCAAGGCTGATCCGCAACTGGCGTGGTTGAAGGATGCGGAGGCTCGGGGAGATGTTGATTGGCGGCGCGTGAAGGAGATTCACGAGTCGTTTAAATACGAGAACTCGGGCGTTGGGCCAGCGGCGCAAATTGCCATCGCCATCATGATGTCTTTTGTGATGGGGCCGGCAGGACTGGGCTTGGTCGGCGGTGGCTTCGGCGGCGCATTCGCCACAACTCTCGCTACGACGGGCGTGACAAGCACGATCAGCAATAAAGGGAACCTCGGCGCTGCATTCAAGGAAACATTCAGCGCCGACAGTCTCAAGAACGCAGCTATCGCTGGCTTCACCGCAGGCATGCTTGATTATGCCGATGCCAATTGGTTTACAGCGGGGGGCAGCAAAGCCGCAAGTATTCTGACCAGCAGTAATTTTACCGACGTAGCGATCCGAACTGCGGGTCGCGCGTTCATTTCCAGTGGCATCTCTACCACCATTGGTGGCGGAAGTTTTGCTGACAACTTTGGTTCCGCGTTGCTGGGAGAAGCGGGCAGTGTCGCGATGGCGACCGGGTTCAATTTCGTTGGCGATCAAACGATCAAGTTCCCGGAAGGTGGCGTAGTAAAAGTTGTCGCGCATGCGCTGATGGGCGGTTTGATTTCCGAAGTAACTGGCGGGGATTTTGCTACCGGTGCGGCGGCTGCTGGGCTGAATGAAGCTGCGATGAATACGCTGGTGAAGTTCGCCGCTGGCAATGATCAGCTGCAGGTGATGTTGTCCCAACTCACGGGTGTTCTTGCAGCGGCCCTCGTTGATGGCAATTCACAGTTGGGAGCCAGCATCGCCGGGAGTGCCACGACTTATAACTATCTCTACCACCGTGAGGTGAAAGAGATGCTCGCTGAGATGGACAGCAAGACCACGGATAAGGAAAAGCTTGCTGTCAGGGATAAATATGAAGCGCTTGACAAGCAAAGAGAGTTAGAGCTGGACGAGTTTTGTAAAGGGGCACCTGATACCTGCCGTCAAATCTCCCACGATTTGGCCGACGATGACGAAAAGTTCTCGAAGCTGATAGCGACGCTACGAAGTGAAGGCAAAAGTGGAGAAGCCTATTGGGTAGGAGTTGTTCAGGGAGGGAATCTAAACTCCACTGGGTCAATAGCCTCCATCGTGAATTTACAGGAAGGTGGTTTCTTTGCAAAATTGGGTGCTGTCGCGATCCAGATGGGGGGTGGAATTTTTCCGGGTAGGGCAACCGGGAAAGGTACGACTGCCACAAAGGAAGCCGACGTAAAGGGTACGGGTGGTGTAAAAGGAAACGAAGCGTCCAAAGCACCGGTTCAAGAACTTGAGGTTGACTCCTATAAGAATCTCAAGTCAAGAGAAGTAGTTGCTGACGGGTTAGAGCACGACCACATCCCTTCCTTTGCTGCATTGCGTACGGCAAAAGAAGCTGAATTAGGTCGTCCCCTTACAGAGGTGGAGGCCAAATCGCTTTACCAAAACGCAACAGCCGTGGAGGTTCCTCGCGATGTCCACATTGCGGGTCCCACGTATGGGGGTAAAAATACCCGTGCACAGGTTCAACAGGACGCCATTGATCTGTGCGGCGCGGTGTGCCGTGATACAGACGCATTGCGAGAAAATTTACGCAATCGAGGTTATGATTCAAAAATTGTCGATGAGACAATTAAAAAAATAGTGGAAAGAAATCGAGAGATTGGGGTTATCAAATAATGAATACTTGGTCTGACTTTATTCACGCTCTCGGTCAAGATGAGAATGGATCAGTCATCACGGGTCTATGGCAACGTTTTGAAGAAAAGCCCGTCATTTCAGAGACTCCTGATGCCTATAATGATCCAGGCGGGAAAACAAAATATTACAAGTTTATAAAGTCTGGGATAGAGCTTGGGTTTCGTGCGGGACAATTAAATCACATTCATTTTTTTGTGCAGGAGGATGAAGGCTATTCACCGTATAACGAATATGTGCTTGATCGGGCTGCTCATGCTTGGACTGCCAAAAATGTCACTCAGGTATTGGGTACGGCAGACGCAGGAGCATCTGCTAAAGTTGATATGTTGATTGGTAAAGTCCGGCAGTGGTGCAAATATCAGTTTTCAACATACGATCTACGTATGGAGTTTTCAGAGGATGGTAAGTTGTGGAAGGTAACCCTGATTGCTAAGGGTTAAGTGAAGGAAAATTACGTTGAAACGGTATTGGAAGAGTGTGGATGAATGGGGGCAGGCCACGTTGAAAAAGTACTCCAAAACGTGGTCTGTCCGCATTTTCCCCCGACCATTCAGCAGCCTAGCCGAGTAATTCAAAGTGTCGACAAACGGGGCAACCCTCAGCCCGGAGCCATTTATGAGTTTGAGGTTCCCGCTTCAGGTGGCGGTACGCGGACAGTGAGAATTCGTGACGACACAGCGGGACATGATTGCGGGGAAGGTGATCCGCAAAATCGCGGGGCGCATTTTAACGACGAAGCGGGAAATTATTATCATTACTAAAATCAAAATTTTGGGAGAAAATGACGTATCTGATTCGAATCAGACAATCAATCTGAATGAGGGTAACGGAAAATGCAGATTAAAGTTGTCTGCAGCTAGTTTTATTGCGTCGAAGCCTCATGAGTCATTGGAAACAATATTCGACTTCATACATGAACGCGTTGTCGAAAATATGCCGGGATATGCAGCCTGGTTGCTTTTGGGTAACTCGGCTTGGCAGCCAGGCACGAGAATCGTCAAATATTTAGGGCTATGGGGTGGGTTCAAATCACGGGGGATTGAAGTTCCCCAAGGAAGTCATTCGATAGTGCATACCATGGAGCGCGATGGGAAGCTAAAGTTTTTTGGAGGTATTCGCCTATCGGATCTTTTAGATGGGACAATTCTGGAGGCGTTCTTGGCTGAGAGATGTTCTTATGTAGCCATTGTGCCTATAGATTTGGATATGGAAGAAGCCTTACTCATTGGCTGGTCTGGAAAGATTTCGGAAGATCTGATGCTCTTCGAATATGTGGCGGAGGGGAACGGACTGTTAATGGCAAAGATTGGTGAATTTGATGATCTTGATAGAGGAGTTGTCGCTGTCGGAAAACGACAAGTGCTGGATGATCTTTTATCAAACTTTGATAATTCGTAAAACCGAATTTCGCTATTTTTTCTCCTTCTGAGCTCCGCGCAGGTCGCCACGCTGATTGTCGATATCGTCTGAGAGATAAATGGGTGCAGACCACGTTGAATGCAAAAGCTGGGTA
>NZ_WBRZ01000040.1:0-27906 GCF_008923895.1 Pseudomonas sp. GXM4 | reverse complement strand
ATCAAGATCAAGATCAAAAGATCGCAGCCTCGTTGCACTCGTCAGCTCCTACGCTCCTACAGGAAATAGGGTTACCAGCCTCGTCCTGAGTTGACCCAGAAGTTGACTGACAGCGAAGTCGACACCGACTCCACCTGATGGAACCAGCCCTCTGGCAAAAACAGCAGATCCCCAGCCTCCAGCGTCACCCGCAAAAACGTCACCTCCCGCGCTGCCGGGAAACGTTCATAGTCCGGCGCGTCCGGGTTGAAATCGCAGCCATCCAGACCTCCCTTGGGCGCGGTCGACCAAGTGCCCAGTGCCTCGCGGTGATGAGGCGCGGCAAGGGTAAATTTTTTCTGCCCCCAGACCTGCGCGAAGAGGTTGTCGGTGTCATCGCGGTGCAACGGCGTCAGCGTGCCCTTGGGGCCGATCCAGATGCGTGGCGGGATGAACAGCGACGTGTCGAAGTAGGGCGGGTACTGGATCTGCTGCAACAACTGCGCGGGCAGGATGTTGTTGCCCATGTACGCCGGCGGCTCGCCGTCGGCGCCTTTGACTGCCGGGCTGTCCAGCGAGGCGATGAACTCGGCCATCGAGGTCGAGCGGAAATCACGCTCGGTGGAAAAGGTCTTCTTCACGTAATCGCCGTGGCGGGTGATGCCCTGCAGTTCAGCAAAATGCACCAGCGATTCCTCACGGCTCAGGCTGAACAACGGCCAGTCGTGCAGGGCATTGCTGATCACCAACGGAATGCCGTTGGGCAGATAACGAGTTTCGAATTCGTGCCGGCTCAACTCGGCGCGCGCACGGCGTTCGACGCTGGTCTGGCGAGGCAGCGCGGCAGTGAGCTTTTCGCTGAAGCGCGGTGGCGTCGGGTAGCGCTTGTTCATGTCGACCTTTTCCACCGTGCCGCCACCCTGGCGGGCGTGGTCGATAATTTGCGGCAACATCGTCGCCAGGCCCATGTTGCCGCCGATCTTCAGGCGCCCGCTGGCGAACAGTTCCTCGACATTGACCACGCCGGCCATGATCCCGAGAAAATCTTTTTCCGCGACTTCGATGGTCACGTCCGGGCTTGGATGGCGCCCGACTTCCGTGCGCTGGCTGGTCTTGATGTCGTACCAGTACGCCTGCTGCGCGCTGAAAATGAACTGGAAAACCCCCTCGATGCCGACCGCGCCGGCGTTGGCGAACAACTTGCCCAGAATGCTCTGCAGGTCCACGGTGATTCCCTCGCGATTGTTGTTTTTTTCCTGAACAGGCAACGAGCGGCTGGCGAGGGAATTTAGCGACCGGGCGACTAATTTGTCCGGCCAGTGATCCGTCTTTCTTGCAGACACATTTTTCAAGGAAAGCGCGGTGACCAAGCTGACATTGCTGTGCCTGCCCTACTCGGGCGCCAGCGCCATGGTTTACAGCCGCTGGCGGCGCCAACTGCCGACGTGGCTGCAAATGCAACCGGTGGAACTGCCGGGGCGGGGCGCGCGGTTCGATGAGCCCCTGCAAACCGACATGCGCGCACTGGCGCGGCAACTGGCGCGCGAGCACAAGCCGGGGTTGCAAGGCCCTTATGCGTTGTTCGGGCATAGCCTCGGTGCGTTGCTCGCCTGCGAAATGGCCCATGCCTTTCGCGAATTGGGTGTGCCGGAGCCGCTGGCGCTGTTCGCCTCCGGCACCGCCGCACCGTCCATGCGCAGCGATTACGACCGCGGCTTTGCCGAACCGCGTAGCGATGCAGAACTCATCGAACAGTTGCGCACTTTTCAGGGCACCAGTGAAGAAATCCTCGCCAATCAGGAATTGATGAGCCTGACCCTGCCGGTGCTGCGCGCCGATTTCATGATGTGCGGGCGCTTCACGCCTGCCGAGCGGCCCTTGCTCAATTGCCCGGTGCACGTGCTCGGTGGCAAGGAAGACCGCGCCACCACCGAACAACTGATCGGCTGGAGCAAGGAGACCCTGGGCAGCTTCTCGGTGGACATGATGACCGGCGGGCATTTCTTCATTCATGAACATGAAGCGCGGGTCATTCGCACGATCAAGAGCCATCTGGAAGTGCATCACCGACGCCTTGCGCAGGCCGTGCAACCGGCGTTCTGAGACGCGCCTCATCTATCATTTTCAGGAGGCCAGTCATGGCTGTTGCTCTGGGGTTTTCCGTGCGGCCATTGCTGCCGCAGCGCGGACGTTTGCCGCTGTTGGTCGAGGCGGGCGATGCCGACACCGATCTGTTGGCGGTATTCGATGAATTGAAGGCCTTGGTCGACGAGCATTTGCTGCGCGACGGTGGCGTGCTATTTCGCGGTTTTCGCCTCGATGGCGCCGAGCAGTTCCGCCAGTTCGCCGCGAATTTCGGCCATCCGCTGCTGAACTACGAGTTCGGCTCGACGCCGCGTACCAACGTCACCCAAGGCGTGTACACCTCCACCGAATACCCGGCGCACCAGAGCATTCCGTTGCACAACGAGCAGGCCTATTCCCGCGACTGGCCGATGAAGATCTGGTTCTACAGCATGATCGCTGCCAGGTCCGGCGGTGAGACGCCGATTGCCGACAGCCGCGAAGTCTACCGGCGCATCCCCGTGGCGATCCGCGAGCGGTTCGTCAGCAAAGGCCTGATGTACGTGCGCAACTTCGGCAATGGCCTCGACGTGGCGTGGGAAGACGTGTTCAACACCGAAGACCGTGAAGTCGTCGAGGCCTACTGCAAGGCCCACGGCATTGTCTGCGAATGGAAGGACGACGGTGAGCTGCGCACGCGGCAGACCTGTCAGGCGGTGGCGGTGCACCCGGTCACGGGCGACCACGTCTGGTTCAATCAGGCGCACCTGTTTCACATCTCCAACCTGCCAGCGGACGTGCGCGAAAGCCTGCTCGACATCGTTGACGAAGAAGACCTGCCGCGTAACGTCTATTACGGCGACGGCTCGCCGATCGAAGACGAGGTGCTGGCGCAGATTCGTGCGGTGCTCGACGACTGTGCGATCAGTTTCCCCTGGCAGGAGGGCGATGTGCTGATGCTCGACAACATGCTCTCGGCTCACGCGCGCTCACCGTTCGAAGGGCCGCGCAAAGTCATCGTGGCGATGGCCGAGGGGCATTCGCAGGACGTGCGCTGACCTGTTCGCGACCCTTCAACTCAAATGCCGAATCCGGGCCTGTACCGGCTTCGGCATTTGTCTGTCTGGCCTTTGTACCGTCGGGCCGTGATTGCCGCTGGCGCGCTAAATCATCGCGCGGGCCATTCGTTCTTGTTGATACGACCGGGTCTCCAGGTCACGCCGCCGATCAGCAAGGACTCCACGCATGAATGCCGCAGACGCACAGAAACTAGCCCGCCGCTTTATCGAATTGCCCCAGGACAAACGCCGTCTGTTCCTCGCCGGCATGGCCCGCGAAGGCATCGATTTTGCGCAGCTGCCCATGACCGCCTGCGACGGCATCGCCGAGCGTGATGGCCTGTCTTACGCGCAGCAGCGCATGTGGTTTCTCTGGCAACTGGAGCCGACCAGCGCCGCCTACAACCTGCCGATGGCGGTGCGTCTGGATGGTGAATTGCAAGTCGAGGCACTGGAGCAGGCCTTCAGTCGTCTGGCGGCGCGCCACGAATGTTTGCGCACTACCTTCGGCCAGGATGGCGAGCGGGCCTTCCAGTGTGTGGCCGAACCTAAGCCACTGAAACTACCCGTGACTGACCTGAGCGAGTTGCCCCAAGCCCAGCGCTGGCCGCTGGCGCAGCAGCACATGATGGCCGAGGCGACCCAGGCTTTCGATTTGCAGAACGGCCCGCTGCTGAGTCTGCGTCTGTTGCGCCTGGCCGAGCAGGAACATGTGTTGCTGCTGACCCTGCATCACATCATCGCCGACGGCTGGTCGATGAACATTCTGATCGACGAATTCATGCGCACCTACGACGCGCTGGTGGCCGGGCGTGAACCGACGCTGGCGCCCTTGACCGTGCATTACCGCGACTATGCGCTGTGGCAGCGCAGCTGGCTCGAGGCTGGCGAGCGCGAGCGGCAATTGGACTACTGGCGCACGCAACTGGGCGACGAACATCCAGTGCTGGAATTGCCCACCGATCGCGCCTATCCGGCGCAGTCCAGTCATCAGGGCGCACGCCTGGAAACGGTGATCGACGCACCCCTGCGCGAAGAGCTGAAAAACCTTGCCCAGCGTCAGGGCGTAACCTTGTTCGTGGTGTTGCTGGCAGCGTTCAAGACCCTGTTGCATCGCTACAGCGGCCAGACCGATATTCGTGTTGGCGGACTGATTGCCAACCGCACCCGCAGTGAAACCGAAGGGCTGATCGGCTTCTTCGTCAACACCCAGATCCTGCGCAGCGTGGTCACCGCACAAACGCCCTTCACCGAGTTGCTG
The DNA here is from genome assembly GCF_008923895.1 of Pseudomonas sp. GXM4. Taxonomy (NCBI): domain Bacteria; kingdom Pseudomonadati; phylum Pseudomonadota; class Gammaproteobacteria; order Pseudomonadales; family Pseudomonadaceae; genus Pseudomonas; species Pseudomonas sp. GXM4. The sequence goes on along the minus strand of NZ_WBRZ01000040.1, from coordinate 23,544 downwards.
CAGAACCTGCGCCAGGCTGCACTGGGTGCTCAGGCCCATCAGGATCTGCCGTTCGACGCCCTGATCGAAGCCCTGCAACCGGCGCGCAGCCAAAGCCACAATCCGCTGTTTCAGGTGATGTTCAACCATCAGCCGCTGGTCACCGATTTGCACCAGGCGCAACTCGCCTCAGGCTTGCGCGTGGGCTATCTGAGCGAGGAGCAACTGGCCGGCAGCGGCCGGCAACATGCGGCCACCAGTGACCTGATGCTCGACACTCGCGAGGAGGGCGAGCAATTGTTTGCCGCCTTCACGTACGCCACGGATATTTTCGACGCCGCGACCATCGCCGCGCTGGCCGGGCATTGGCGCAACATTCTCCAGTCGGTGTGCCGCGACCCGCAGCAGTTGATCGGCGAGGTGGCGATGCTCGCCGACAGCGAACGCCACGGGTTGATCCAGGCCACCGCGCCAGCGCCTCGTTTCACTAGCGTGCAAAGCCTGTTCGAAGCGCAAGTCGCACGGACTGCGCAAGCGCCGGCGGTGCGGTTGGCCACAGCGCCTGCGCCGGCATTCAGCTACGACGAACTCAACACTCGCAGCAATCGTCTGGCCCACCATTTGCGCGCACAGGGTGTCGGCCCGGACGTGCTGGTCGGTGTTGCGCTGGGACGTTCACTGGAATTGGCGGTGGCGCTGCTGGCCGTGCTCAAGGCCGGCGGTGCCTATGTGCCGCTGGATCCGCAAACCCCGGCCGAACGCTTGCGCCATGTGCTCGCTGACAGTGGTTTGAACCTGTTGCTCAGCGACCGGCAAAGCCTTGCCAGCCTGCCGCCGCTCGACGGTATCGAGTGCCTGTGTCTGGAGCAATTGCCCGCCAGCGGGCAGAGCGACAATCTGTCGGTCACGGTCGAGGCCGACAACCTCGCGTACGTGATCTACACCTCGGGTTCCACCGGGCGGCCGAAAGGCGTGGCGATCAGTCATGGCGCGCTAAGCGAGTTCATCGCCCGCGCCATCGACTACAGCGGTCTGCGCGAAGGCGACCGGGTTCTGCAATTCGCCACCAGCAGCTTCGACGGTTTCGTCGAGCAGTTTTTCCCGCCGCTGTGCCACGGCGCCAGCGTGGTCATGCGCGATGCGCCGTTGTGGGACAGCGCGACGCTGCATCAGGTCATCATCGATCAGGGCATTACCCTGGCTGATCTGCCAGCGGCCTACTGGTATTGGCTGGTGCAGGAATATGCGGCGAAACCGCCGGCCAGTTTCGGCGCGCTGCGGCAGATTCACGTCGGCGGTGAAGCCATGGCGGTGGACGGCTTGCGTCTGTGGAAGCAGGCCGGGCTCGGCCATGTGCGCCTGCTCAACACCTACGGCCCGACCGAGGCCACGGTGGTCTCGACGATTCATGACTGCACCGCGCTGACCGCGCAGGACGTGTCGTGGCGCGGCATGCCGATCGGCCACGCACTGGCAGCGCGGCGTCTTTACGTGCTCGACGATGATCTGAGCCTGCTGCCGCAAGGCGCGGTGGGCGAGTTGTACATCGGTGGGCCGGGGCTGGCGCGCGGTTATCACCGTCAGCCGAGCCTCAGCGCTGAGCGGTTCATCGCCGACCCTTTCGCCGACGGTCAGCGCCTGTACCGCACCGGCGACCGTGCGCGGCTGCGCGGCGATGGCGCGCTGGAGTATGTCGGCCGGGTCGATCATCAAGTGAAGATTCGTGGCTTTCGCATCGAACTGGGCGAGATCGAATCGCGCTTGCAGCAATGTTCGGGCGTTCGCGAAGCAGTGGTGATCGCGGTGCCGTTCGCCGGCGGTGCGCAACTGGTCGCCTACGTTGTGACAGAACCTGCGGTGCTCGCCAGCGCGGCAACGCAAACGGCCTTCCGTCAGCAGACCCGCGCTGCGCTGCAAGCCAGCCTGCCGGATTACATGGCGCCGGGGCATCTGCTGTTGCTGGCGAATCTGCCGCTGACACCGAGCGGCAAGCTCGACCGCAAGGCCTTGCCAGCGGCGGATCCTGCGCAGTTGCAGGGCGATTACCGCGCCCCGCAATCACCGGCCGAACAATGTCTGGCGCAGGTCTGGGCCGAGGTGCTGCACGTGCCGCGTGTGGGCCTGGACGATCACTTTTTTGAACTGGGCGGCCATTCGTTGTTGGCCGCGCAAGTGATTGCCCGGGTCAAGGAGCAGATGGGCGTGGTGCTGCCGCTGCGCAGCCTGTTCGAAAAACCGCTGCTGGCGGATCTCGCCGAGGTGCTCGGGCAACTGGCCGAGGCGAGCGGCGACGACGACTGGTCCGACATGGATCAGTTCATGAATGCTTTGCAAGGAGAAGAAGTATGAGCGGCACGATGGCGGAACGTATTGCAAAAAGGTTCGTCGGCCTGCCGCTGGAACAGCGTCGGCTGTTTCTGGCCAAATTGCGCGAGGAGGGCAAGGATTTCAGCCTGTTGCCGCTGCCGGTCAGCCGCCACGACTGTGCGCAGATTCCCCTGTCGTTTGCGCAGCAGCGTCTGCTGTTCCTGTGGCAACTGGAACCGCACAGCGGCGCATACAACATGGCCGCTGGCTTGCGTCTGAAAGGCCGGCTGGATGAGTCGGCCCTGAGCCGCTCGTTCGATCATCTGCTGGCGCGCCATGAAGTGTTGCGCACGGTGTTTCACACCGACGGCGATCAAGCGCATCAGCTGATTCTCGAGCAACAAAGCATTGCGCTGGACCGCTTTGATCTGACCGACGTCGCCGTGCAAGAGCGCGAAAAAGTGCTCGCGCAACACGTGCAAGACGTCACCGCGCAACCGTTCGATCTGCGCCACGGCCCGTTGCTGCGCGCCAGTCTGTTTGCCTTGGCCGACGATGAGTTCGTGCTGGTGGTGAGCATGCATCACATCGTCTCCGATGGCTGGTCGATGGACGTCATGGTCAAGGAATTCGTGCAGTGCTATCAGGCGTTCAGCCTGCAGCGCGAGCCGCAACTGCCGGCGCTGCCGTTGCAGTACGCCGACTATGCGATCTGGCAGCGGCGCTGGCTGGAGGCCGGCGAGGGCGAGCGCCAGCTCGACTACTGGCGTCAGCAATTGGGCGACGAACATCCGCTGCTGGAAGTGGCGCCGGACTTTGCCCGACCGCTGACGCAAAGCTTTGCAGGACAGACCCTGAGCTTTGATTTCGGCACCGACCTGTCGCAACAGCTCAACGTTTTTGCGCGCAGCCAGGGCATCAGCCTGTTCATGCTGGTGCTGGCCGGGTTCTCGCTGTTCCTTTCGCGTCTGGCCGGCGAGCGCGACATTCGTGTCGGCGTGCCGAATGCCAACCGTGGCCGCGCCGAAGTCGAGGGACTGATCGGTTTCTTCGTCAACACCCAAGTGCTGCGTTGCCAGGTCGATGAGCGCGGCAGTTTCACGGATTTGCTGGCGCAGGTGCGTGAAGCGGCGTTCGGCGCACAGGCACATCAGGAGTTGCCGTTCGAGCAACTGGTCGACGAATTGGTCGCCGAACGCACCCTGGGCCACAACCCGCTGTTCCAGGCCAAGTTCAACCAGAACGTCGGCATGCAGAAACAGCGCTCGATGGCCCTGCCCGGCCTGACCGTCAGCGAATATCCGCTGGCCAAGGACGGCACGCACTTCGATCTGGCGTTGGACATCACCGACGACGGCGCGCTGATCCACGGTCAGATGACCTATGCCAGCGATCTCTATCGGGCGGAAACGGTCGCCGGTTTTGTGCCGATGTTGCTGGACCTGTTTACCCAGTTGCTCGACTCGCCGCAGGCGCCACTGCACACGGTTGCCACACCACGGCCTGCTGCGCTTGCCAGCCAACGCGAACCGGCGTTGACGGTGTTGCAACACTGGGCGCGTGAAGTGGCCCGGCAGCCGCAGGCGTTGGCCGCTCGGGATCTCAAGCAAACGGTGACTTTCCAGGCGCTGGATGAGGAGGCCAATCGTCTCGCCCATTATTTGCGTGCGCAGGGCGTCGATGTCGGCGACCCGGTGGCGGTGCTGCTGGAACGTTCGCTGGACTGGCTGACTTGCGTATTGGCGATTCTCAAGGCTGGCGCGGTGTACATGCCGCTCGACGTCAAGGCGCCAAGCGTGCGCCTGCAACAGATGCTCGGTGCTGCGCAGGCGCGGGCGCTGATCGGTGCTGAAGGCGATGTGCGGGTCAGCGAATTGGCGGGTGAGGGCTGTCAGGGTCTGGAGTTTGCGCCGGGGCAATGGCAGTCGCTGCCGGCGTCCGCGCCTGAGCTGACACTGTATGCGCAGTCGCCGGCCTACGTGATTCACACCTCCGGTTCCACCGGGCAACCCAAGGGCGTGCTGGTCAGCCACGGCGCGCTGGGCAGTTATGTGCGCGGTGTACTCGAGCGTCTGGCGCCGGCGCCGGAGGCGAGCATGGCGCTGGTCTCGACCATCGCCGCCGACCTTGGCTTCACGGTGCTGTTCGGCGCGTTGTGCTCGGGCCGACTGCTGCATGTGCTGCCGGAAGAACTCGGCTTCGATCCGGATCGCTTTGCCGAATACATGGCCCGCCATCGCGTTGGCGTGTTGAAAATCGTCCCCGGACATCTCGCCGCGCTGTTGCAGGCGGCCAAGCCTGCCGATGCGTTGCCGGAACACGCGCTGATCGTCGGCGGCGAAGCCTGTTCGCCGGCGCTGGTCGAGCGTGTGCAGCAACTTAAACCGGGCTGTCGCCTGATCAATCACTATGGCCCGAGCGAAACCACCGTGGGCGTGCTGACCCATGAGGTCGAAGAGCTCGCCGCGCAGGCGCGCAGTGTTCCAATCGGCACAGCGCTGGCCGGTGCCCATGTCTATGTGCTCGACGATGTGCTCAACCCGGTGGCCGATCAGGTTGCCGGTGAGTTGTACATCGGTGGCGATAGCGTTGCCCTTGGCTACCTGAATCAGCCGGGGCTCACCGCTGAGCGTTTCCTGCCTGATCCGTTTGGGAACCCCGGCGCGCGGGTGTACCGCAGTGGCGACCGGGTCCGGCGCAATCGCGAACAGGCGCTGGAGTTCATCGGTCGTGCCGACGATCAGGTCAAAGTGCGCGGCTACCGTGTGGAGCCTGCGGAAGTCGCGCGGGTGTTGCTCAGTCTCGACGGTGTCAGCGAAGCCGCCGTGCTCGCGCTGTCACTGGATGACGACCCGGCGCGCCTGCAACTGCTGGCATGGTGCGTGCCGGCAGTGGGCGCGAAGGTGCAGGCGCAGGCACTGCGCGAGCAGTTGCAGGCGCGGCTGCCGGATTACATGGTGCCGGCGCAGTTGCTGTTGCTGGAAAAGCTGCCCCTGACTGCCAACGGCAAGCTCGACAAGCGTGCCTTGCCAGTGCCCGGCGTGGTCAGCCAGCAGTTCGTCGCGCCGGTCGGTGAGATCGAGGAAAAACTGGCGGCCATCTGGGCCGAAGTGCTCAAGCTCGAGCGGGTCGGCAGCAGCGATAACTTCTTTGAACTGGGCGGCGACTCGATCCTCAGCTTGCAGATCATCGCCCGGGCCAAGCGCCAGGGCATCAAGCTCAGCCCCAAGCAGTTGTTCGAAAAACAGACCATCGGCCAACTGGCTGCTGTGGCCAGACTGATCGAAGCCAAACCGGCTGCCGTCGCGGCACCAGTGGCTCGCGGGCCGTTGCCGTTGCTGCCGATTCAGGTGCGTTTCTTCGAGACGCCGATTGCCCAGCGCCAGCATTGGAACCAGTCGGTAATGCTGCAACCGACCCTGGCGCTGGACGCCGTGCATTTGCGCAAGGCGCTGGCGACGTTGGTCGAACAGCACGAGGCCTTGGCCTTGAGCTTTGTGCAGTCGGGCGATAGCTGGCAGGCGTTGCCGCAGGCTCAGCGCGATGCCGAACTGCTTTGGCTACGCGAACTGGACAGTCTCGATGCCTTGCCGGCCGTGGCCGACGCAGCGCAGCGCAGCCTGGATTTGCAACGCGGGCACTTGCTGCGCGCGGTGCTGGTCAACCTGCCGAACGCCGAGCAGCGCTTGTTGCTGGTGATTCATCACCTGGTGGTCGACGGCGTGTCGTGGCGCATTCTGCTTGAGGACTTGCAGCAGTATTACCAGGCATTGGCGGCGGGGACGGCGGCGGTGTTGCCAGGCCAGAGCAGTTCGCTGCACAACTGGGCCGAGCAGTTGCATCGTTATGCACAGAGTGAAGCGCTGGCCGGCGAACGCGATTATTGGCGCCAGACCCTGGCGGCGGAAGACGCGGCACTGCCACAAGATTTCGCCGTGGACAGCCAGACCCGCGCCCAGGCCGCTCGCGCCAGTACGCGCCTGAGCCAGACATTGACCGACAAGCTGCTGAAAGTCGCCCCGGCGGCGTACCGCACGCAGATCAACGACCTGTTGCTGACTGCATTGGCGCGGGTGCTGTGTGACTGGAGCGAGCAGCCGTCGGTGTTGATCCAGCTCGAAGGCCATGGTCGTGAAGACCTGTTCGACGACATCGACCTGAGCCGCACGGTCGGCTGGTTCAGCAGCCTGTTCCCGGTGCGCCTGACTCCGCAGGCCAATCCCGCTGCGTCGCTGTGCGCGATCAAGGAGCAACTGCGCGCCGTGCCGGGCAAAGGCATCGGTTATGGCGTGCTGCGTTACCTCACGCGTGCAGCCGAGTTGCAGACGCTGGCGCAACCACGGGTGACCTTCAATTACCTCGGTCAGTTCGACGGCGCGTTCAGTGCCGAGCAAGGCGCGTTGTTCCTGCCAAGCGCTGACAGCACCGGCGCCAATCAGGATGGGCAAGCGCCGCTGGGCAATTGGCTGAGCGTCGACGGACAGGTTCTCGGCGGTGAGCTGGAACTGACCTGGACCTTCGGCAGCGGCATGTACCGCGCCGAGACCATCGAGGCGTTGGCCGAGGCCTATCGCCGCGAACTGCAACGCCTGATCGAACATTGCTGCGCGAGCGGGGCAGGTGGCGTGACTCCTTCGGATTTCAACCTCGCCAACCTGACCCAGGCGCAGCTGTCGGCATTGCCGATGGCGCCGCGTGACATCGTCGATCTGTACCCGCTGTCGCCGATGCAGCAAGGCATTCTGTTCCACAGCCGCAACGAGCCGGACAGCCCGGCCTACACCACTCAGCTGCGCGTCGACGTCGAGCAGCTCGACGCCCAGCGCTTCCGCCAGGCCTGGCAGCAGACCCTCGATGCCCACGACATTTTGCGCACGGCGTTCGTCTGGCCGCAGGATGCCGCCGCGCCGGTGCAGGTGGTCCGCAGCCGTGTGCAGATGCCGTGGCAAGTGCAGGACTGGCGCGGGCGCGATGATCTTGATTCCGCGCTTGATCATCTCGCCGCTGAAGATTTGCAACGTGGCTTCGATCTGCTCGACGCGCCGCTGTTGCGCGTGACGCTGGTGCGCATCGATGAACACACCCATCACCTGATCTACACCTGCCATCACATCCTCATGGACGGCTGGAGCACTTCGCAGTTGTTCGGCGAAGTGCTGCAACGCTACGCCGGCATCGTGCCGAGCGCAGGGCAGGGGCGTTATCGCGATTACATCGAATGGCTCGGCCAGCGTGATCAGCAAGCCAGTCGGCAGTTCTGGCGCGCAGCGCTGGCGGACCTTGAACAGCCGACGCGACTGGCCAGTGCCATGCCGGTCAGGCACGCGGCCAGCGGCTATGCCGATCACGAGCATGTGTTCAGCGAACCGCTGACCGCCGAACTGAACCGCTTCGCCCGCGAGCAGAAAGTCACGCTCAACACGCTGGTACAAGCGGCGTGGCTGCTGCTGTTGCAGCGCTACACCGGGCAGGATCACGTGGCGTTCGGCGCGACGGTCGCCGGACGGCCAACCGATTTGCCGGGCGTCGAGCAGCAGATCGGTCTGTTCATCAACACCCTGCCGGTGGTGGCGGCGCCATCGCCGGAGATCGGCGTCAGCCAATGGCTGCAACAGGTGCAAGACCTCAACCTGGCCTTGCGCGAGCACGAACACACGCCGCTGTATGACATTCAGCGCTGGGCCGGGGCGGGTGCCGGGGCATTGTTCGACAGCATTCTGGTGTTCGAGAACTATCCGATGGCCGAAGCGCTGGCGCAGGGACCGCAGACGGGCCTGAAGTTCTCGGCGATCCGCCGGCAGGAGCAGACCAACTATCCGCTGACGCTGGTCGCGGTCACCGGCCGCGAGCTGAGTCTGGGCGTAAGTTACGATCAGGCCAGTTTCGACGCTCAAGCGATCAATGCGTTGAGTGCGCAGTTGCAAGGCCTGCTCGAGCAGTTCCTCGCCGACGCCACGCAGCCGCTGGGCGCGCTGCAACTGCTCGCCGAGCCACAACAGCAACAAGCGATCGAGTGGGGCAAGGCGCCGGTTACCACGCCGGATCAACGCACAGTGCTGGCGCACATCGCCGCGCAAGTGCAGCGACAGCCACAGGCGAACGCGGTGCTGTTCGCTGAGCAGTCCATCGCTTACCAAGACCTCGATACCCGGGCCAATCGTCTGGCGCACAAGCTGCAAGGCATGGGCGTCGGGCCGGAAGTGCGCGTCGGCGTGTGCATGCGCCGCACGCCGCAGATGCTGGTCGGCTTGCTGGCGATCCTCAAGGCCGGTGGCGCCTACGTGCCGCTCGATCCGGATTACCCGCAGGAACGCTTGCTGCACATGCTCGACGACAGCCGCGCCGCTGTTTTGCTCACTGAGCCAGCGGCCTTGGCGATGCTGCCCGAAACCTTGAGTGCACAGGTGCTGCTGGTGGACGAGAGCGTCGCCAGCGAATGCCCGGATGCTGCGCCACTGGTTAACCTCGCAGCCGAAAATCTGGCGTACGTGATCTACACCTCCGGCTCCACCGGCAAACCGAAAGGCGTAGCGATCAGCCACGGCAATCTGTCGGCGCTGATTCAGTGGTCAGCTGGGGTCTATCGTGAAGAACAATTGCGCGGCGTGCTGGCTTCGACCTCGATCTGCTTCGATCTGTCGGTGTGGGAAATCTTCGTCACGCTGGCCTGCGGTGGCTGTCTGGTATTGGCCGACAACGCTCTGGCGCTGGCCGATTTGCCGGCGCGCCATCAGGTCACGCTGATCAACAGCGTGCCGTCGGCGATCGCCGCGTTGCAACGGGCCGGGCAGATTCCGACTTCGGTCGGCACGATCAATTTGGCCGGCGAACCGCTCAAGCAGAGTCTGGTCGACAGCCTCTATGCCAGCACTCAGGTGCAGCAGGTCTACGATCTTTACGGGCCGTCGGAGGACACCACTTATTCGACCTTCACCCTGCGCACGCCAATGGGCCGGGCGAACATTGGCCGGCCACTGGACAACACCGTGGCGCACCTGCTCGACAGTCAGTTGCAGGTGCTGCCCGAGGGCGTGGCGGCCGAGCTGTACCTGGCGGGTGCCGGGGTGACGCGCGGCTATCTGCGTCGTGCCGCGCTGACCGCCGAACGCTTTGTGCCGAATCCTTACGCGAGCAACGGCGAGCGCCTGTACCGCACCGGCGATCTGGTGCGCCAGGGCGACGATGGCAACATCGAGTACATCGGTCGCGCCGACCATCAGGTGAAGATTCGCGGCTTCCGCATCGAACTCAGCGAGATCGAAGCACGCCTGCTGGAACTCGACGATGTCCGTGAGGTGGTGGTACTGGCGCAGGACGGCGCCGCAGGCAAACACCTGCATGCCTACCTCGTCGCTGCGCCGGACAGCGAGCGGTCGACGCTGGCCGAGCGGGTGCGCAGTGCGCTGGCCAGTCGCTTGCCGGCGCACATGGTGCCGGGGCATCTGCACCTGATCGACGCGATCCCGCTGACGCCCAACGGCAAGCTCGATCGCAAGGCGCTGATGGCGTTGGGCGAGAGCCCGACGCAGGAGCAATACCTAGCGCCGCAAAGCGATCTGCAATGGGAGGTCGCGACGATCTGGCAAGAGGTGCTGGAAGTCGAGCGGGTAGGGCTGGCGGACAACTTCTTCCAGCTCGGCGGCCATTCGTTGCTGGCGACATTGGTGGTGACCCGGGTGCAGGAGCGTCTCGGCGACAAGGTGCCGCTCAAGGCGCTGTTCGAGACCGACACGCTCAAGGACTTCTGCGCGCGGATCGAAGCCCTGCGCGTCGAAATGTCGCCCGTTCAGGATGAATTGGCTAAATCACTGGAGGCCCTCAAACGTCTATCCCTCGATGATCTGGAAAAACTGATTTCTTGAGAGGGAAAAACGCGTGCAAGAGTTAATCGAGTCGGTAGGACAACTTTCGGCTAAGCAAAGAAAGGCTCTGGCGGTTCTGCTCAAGCAGAAAGGCGTCAACCTCTTTGACATTGCCCCGGTTTTCAAGCGCACGGCTGAAGAGCCGTTGCTGCTGTCCTACGCTCAGCAGCGCCAGTGGTTCCTCTGGCAGTGGGCACCGCACAGCGCGGCCTACAACATTCCGACGGCCCTGCGCTTGCAAGGGCCGCTGGATGTGCCGGCACTGGAACGCAGCATTGCGGCGCTGATCGAACGCCACGAAACCTTGCGCACGGTGTTCTCTCAAGACAGCGCGCAACCCTTGCAAGTGGTCCTGCCCGCAGGACCTTTTACCCTCGATATTCATTACCTGAGCACTGATCTGGCGCATGACCCGGAGCACTCGATCGAGGCTTTCGTCCAGACCCAGAGCCAGAAGACTTTCGACCTGCAGCACGGCCCGTTGCTGCGTGCCGCGCTGCTGCAGGTCAACCCGGATGAGCATGTGTTGGTGCTGACCCTGCATCACATCGTTTCCGATGGCTGGTCGTTGCAAGTGATGATCGAGGAACTGGTGCAGCTTTATGCCGGTTTCAACCTCGGTCACGACGCCGGTCTGCCGGCCCTGCCGATTCAATACGCCGATTACGCCTTGTGGCAGCGCCAGTGGATGGAGGCCGGTGAGCAGGAGCGCCAACTGGCCTACTGGCAGGAAAAGCTCGGCGGCGAACAACCGGTGCTGGAACTGCCGCTGGATCGCCCGCGCGCGGTCGATCAAAGCTTTGCCGGCGCCAGCCATAACCTGATTCTTGATCCGGCGCTGAGCCATGCCCTCAAGGCCTTTGCCCGGCAGGAAAACGTCACCCTGTTCGTGTTGCTGCTGGCTTCGTTTCAGGCCTTGCTGCATCGCTACAGCGGGCAAAGCGACATCCGTGTCGGCGTGCCGGTGGCCAACCGTGGCCGGGTGGAAATCGAGCGCCTGATCGGCTTCTTCGTCAACACCCAGGTGCTCAAGGCGGACATCGACGCAGAGCTGCCGTTTATCGAACTGCTCCGTCAGGTCAAACAGACGGCGCAGGAGGCGCATGCGCATCAGGACTTGCCCTTCGAGCAACTGGTCGAAGCGCTGGAACCGGGCCGCAGCCTCAGCCACAGTCCGCTGTTCCAGGTGATGTTCAACCACCAGGCCGAGCGCCGTGCGAGCGTCGCCACGCGCCTGAACGGCCTGAACATCGAACCGCTGGAATGGCAGAGCCAGACCGCGCAATTCGACCTGACCCTCAACACCACCGAACAGGCCCACAGCATCGAAGCGGTGCTCAAGTACGCCACTGACCTGTTCGACGCAGCGACCATCGAGCGCCTGGCGCAGCACTGGACCGCGCTGTTGCAAGCGATCGTCGCCGAGCCGAGCCAGCGTATCGGCCAGTTGCCAATGCTCGATGCAGGCCAGCAGCAACAGCTGTTGGCGCAATGGAATCCGTCGCTGATTGAACAACCGCTGACGCCGTGCATCCAGCAAGCCATCGAGGCCCAGGCCGAGCGGCATGCCGATGCGGTGGCGGTGAGCTGTGCCGGGCAACGCCTGACCTACGCCGAACTCAATCACCGCGCCAACCTGTGGGCGCACACGCTGATCGAGCAGGGCGTCGGCCCGGACGTGCGCGTCGGCGTTGCGGTGGAGCGTTCGCTGGACATGATCGTCGCCATTCTCGCGGTGCTGAAGGCCGGCGGCGCCTATGTGCCGCTGGACCCAAGCTACCCGGATGACCGCTTGAGCTACATGATCGACGACAGCGGTATTCACTTGCTGTTGACCCAAGGCCATTTGCTCGGGCAATTGCCGCTGCCGCCGGGGCTGATCTGCCTCGATCTGAATCAGGCGCCGGAGCACGGCATCGCAAGCAACCCGCCATGCCTGACCTCGCCGGACAATCTGGCCTACGTCATCTACACCTCCGGTTCCACCGGCAAACCCAAGGGCGCCTTGCTGCCGCACGGCAACGTGATGCGCCTGTTCAGCGCCACCGCGCACTGGTTCGATTTCGGCGCGCAGGACAGCTGGACGCTGTTCCACTCCTACGCGTTTGACTTTTCGGTGTGGGAGATTTTTGGCGCGCTGCTGTACGGCGGCAAACTGGTGGTGGTGCCCCACGATGTCAGCCGTTCGCCAGAGGATTTCTACACGCTGCTGTGCGATGAAAATGTCACGGTGCTGAACCAGACACCGTCGGCGTTCAAACCGCTGATGCAGGTCGCCTGCGAGTCGAGCCGCAGCAATGCCCTGCGTTACGTGGTGTTCGGCGGCGAGGCGCTGGAAGTACAAAATCTGCGTCCGTGGTTCGAGCGTTTTGGCGACCGCGCGCCGACGCTGATCAACATGTACGGCATCACCGAAACCACCGTGCACGTGACCTACCGGCCGTTGTCGCTGGCGGATCTGCAGAGCAATCACAGCAGCCCGATCGGCGCGCCGATTGTCGACCTGTCGTGGTACTTGCTCGACAGCTCGCTCAACCTGGTGCCACAAGGCTGCATCGGCGAGTTGTACATTGCTGGCGCCGGTCTGGCCCGTGGTTATCTGAATCAGGCCGGCATGAGCGCTACCCGCTTCGTGCCCGACCCGTTCAACCGCAAGGCCGGCCAGCGTCTGTACCGTACCGGCGACCTCGCGCGCCTGCGCGGCGACGGGGTGATCGAGTACATCGGCCGTATCGACCACCAAGTGAAGATCCGTGGTTTCCGTATCGAGCTCGGCGAAATCGAAGCGCAACTGCTCAAGCATCCACAGGTGCGCGAAGCGGTGGTGCTGGCGGTGGACGGCCTCAGCGGTCAGCAACTGGCGACCTGGGTCGTGCCGGCCGAGACATTGAACGCGGACGAGCAGGGCGCGCTGCGCGATTCGATCAAGCTGCACCTGCGCGAAACCCTGCCGGATTACATGGTCCCGGTCAGTTGGGCGTTCCTCGACCGACTGCCGCTGACCGCCAACGGCAAGCTCGATCGCAAACAACTGCCGCAGCCGGACGTTGCGCAGGTGCAAGAAGCCTACGCCGCGCCGCGCAGTGAACTGGAACAGCGTCTGGCGGAGATCTGGCAGGACGTGCTCAAGGTCGAACGGGTCGGGCTTCACGATAATTTCTTCGAGCTGGGCGGCGACTCGATCATCTCGATTCAAGTGGTCAGTCGCGCGCGGCAGGCCGGCATTCGCTTTACGCCCAAGGACATTTTTCAGCATCAGACCGTGCAGCGCTTGGCCACCGTGGCGCAGCAGAGCGACGCGGTGCAGACGGAGCAGGGCGAAGTGCTTGGCGACGCGCCGCTGACGCCGATCCAGCAGTATTTCTTCCACAGCGACATCCCGGCGCGGCATCACTGGAACCAGTCGATCCTGCTGACCCCGGCGAAAACCCTGCAAGCCGCGGCGCTGCAACAGGCCCTGGCGCAGGTGCAAAAGCAGCATGACGCCTTGCGTCTGCGTTATCGCCAAACCGAGCAGGGCTGGCAGCAAAGCCACGGCGCGGCGGATCAGCCACAAGCGTTGTTACGTACTTTCACGCTGGACGACAGCGCGGCATTGCCAGCGCTGTGCCTGGACCTGCAACGCAGCCTCGACCTGCACAACGGCCCGCTGATCCGTGCGGCGCTGATCGATTTGCCGGACGCCAGTCAGCGTCTGCTGCTGGTAATTCATCACCTGGTGGTCGATGGCGTGTCGTGGCGAATCCTGCTCGAAGATCTGCAAAGCGCTTATCAGCAGATCAGCGGCGGACAGCGCGTGCATCTGCCAGCCAAGACCAGCGCGTTCAAGGACTGGGGTTTGCGCCTGCAAGAACATGCGCGAAGCGCGGCGCTGGGCAGTGAACTGAGCTACTGGCGCGAGCAGTTGCGCGATGCGCCGCTCGGTTTGCCGCTGGATAATCCGCAGGGCCAATTGAACAACCGCTTCGAACGCAGCGTCGACACGCGACTGGACGCCGAACGCACTCGCCAGCTGCTGCAACAGGCCCCGGCGGCCTACCGCACTCAGGTCAACGACCTGCTACTGACCGCACTGGCGCGGGTGCTCTGCGAGTGGACCGCTAGCGAGAGCGCGTTGGTGCAGCTCGAAGGCCATGGCCGCGAAGACCTCTTCGATGACATCGACCTGAGCCGCACCGTGGGCTGGTTCACCAGCATGTTCCCGGTGCGCCTGACACCAAACGCCAGCCTGGAAAGCTCGATCAAAGGCATCAAGGAGCAACTGCGCGCGATCCCCAACAAGGGCATCGGCTATGGCTTGCTGCGTTATCTCGGCACCGCCGACGCACAAGCGGCGCTGCGTGAACTTGCGCAACCGCAGGTGACGTTCAACTACCTCGGCCAGTTCGATAACAACTTCGATGAAGACGCCTTGTGGCGGCCGGCCACCGAGGACAAGGGCGCCGGTCAGGACGCAAACGCGCCGATGGCCAACTGGCTGACCATCGATGGCCGGGTTTATCAGGGCCAGTTGAGCCTGACCTGGACCTACAGCAGCGACGTCTTCGAGGAGGCGACCATCGCCGCGCTGGCCCGCGCCTACGAAGTGGCGCTGAGCGAATTGATCGACCACTGCCTCAGCCATGCGGGCGGCCTCACGCCGTCCGACGTGCCGCTGGCCGGTTTGTCCCAGGCGCATCTGGACAGCCTGCCGATTGCCGCCCAGCGCATCGAGGACATTTATCCGCTGGCGCCGATGCAGCAGGGCATTCTGTTCCACAGCCTGTACGACGCCGACGCCAGCGCCTACGTCTATCAGATGCTGCTGGACATCGACGGCCTCGACGTTGCGCGGTTCCAGCAAGCCTGGCAGCGGGTGGTCGATCGCCATGAAGTGCTGCGCGCCGGTTTCATCTGGGGCCGCGATGGCCTCGATGCACCGTTGCAGGTGATCAACCGCCAACTGACCCTGGAAATGCCGGAAGTTGATGTACGCGATGCCGCTGATCTGCCAGCGGTGCTTGAGGCGCGGGCGCAGGCCGACCGCGAACGCGGCTTCGATCTGCAGAATCCGCCGCTGTTGCGCCTGTGCCTGCTGCGCACTGCCGACGATCGCCATCGGCTGATTTTCACCTGCCACCACATCCTCATGGATGGTTGGAGCAACTCGCGGATGTTCGGCGAAGTGCTGCAGGATTACGCCGGCCAGCCGGTGCCGAGCGCGCAGGGCCGCTACCGCGATTTTCTGGCCTGGCTGCAGGGCCAGGACAAGGCGGCCGCGCAGGAATTCTGGCGCAGGCAACTGGCCGAACTCGACGAGCCGACCCGACTGGCCTCGGCCTGCCACGGACGCACCGTGCCGGGGCCGGGCAAACAGATGCATCGTCTGCATTTCGACGAAGCGTTGACCCAGCGTCTGAACGCCTTCTCCCGTCAGCAACAGGTGACCCTCAACAGTCTGGTGCAGGCAGCGTGGCTGCTGGTGTTGCAGCGCTACACCGGGCAGGCCACCGTTGCGTTTGGCGCTACGGTTTCCGGGCGGCCGGTGGATTTGCCGGGCATCGAGGAGCAACTGGGGCTGTTCATCAACACCTTGCCAGTGATCGCCAGCCCGCAGGCCAGCCTCCGCGTCGGTGACTGGGTGCGCAGCGTGCAGGACAAGAACCTGTTGCTGCGCGACTACGAACAGACGCCGTTGCAGGACATTCAGCGTCTGGCCGCATTGAGTGGCGAAGCGTTGTTCGACACCTTGCTGGTGTTCGAGAACTATCCGGTGTCCGAAGCGCTGGAGGCCAATCCGGGCGGGCTGCGCTTTTCCGGTCTGGAGCATCGTGAACAGACCAACTACGGCCTGACCCTGATCGCTGGTGCCAGCGAAGTGCTCAACCTCGATTTCAACTACCTCACCGAGCACTTTGCCGAACGCAGCGTGCTTGCTCTGGCGGCGCATTTGCGTGAAGTGCTCGAGCAGTTTATCGCAGCGCCGCAACGGGCACTTGGCGAGATCGGTCTGCTGCCGCTGGCCGAACGGCAGACGCTGGCGCAGTGGAACGACAATCACGCGGCTTATCCGGCCGAGCGGTTGATTTCGCAGAGCTTTGAAGCACGGGTCGCAGCACATCCGCAGGCACTGGCGTTGAGTCATGCCGGCGTGGCCCTGAGCTATGGCGAACTGAACCGGCGCGCAAACCAGTTGGCCCGGCATTTGGTGACGCTGGGTGTCAGCGCCGAAGTGCGCGTCGGCGTGGCACTGCCGCGTTCGGCGGAACTGGTGATCGCCCTGATGGCGGTGCTCAAGGCCGGCGGCACCTACGTGCCGCTGGACCCGGACTACCCGGCCGACCGCGTGGCCTACATGCTCGACGACAGTCAGGCGAAAGTCCTGCTGACCCAGCAAGCCTTGCTGGCGCAACTGCCGTCCAGCGAAGCGCAGGTGGTGCTGGTCGAGGCCGGCGGTGAGGCGTTCGCCGCGCAAGCACCGGACAACCTGCCGGCGCGCGCCGACTCGGCCAATCTTGCCTACGTGATCTACACCTCCGGTTCCACCGGCAAACCGAAAGGCGTGGCCATCGCCCATCGCAACGTGCAGGCGCTGATTCACTGGTCCGCCGAGGTCTACAGCGAGGACGATCTGCAAGGCGTGCTGGCCTCGACGTCGGTGTGCTTCGACCTGTCGGTGTGGGAGATTTTCGTCACCCTGGCGCGCGGCGGGTCCATGGTCATGGCGCGCAATGCCCTGGAGCTGGCGGACTTGCCCGAGCGTGATCAGGTGCGCCTGATCAACACCGTGCCGTCGGCAATTGCCGCGTTGCAACGCATCGGCCAGATCCCGGCGGGGGTGCGCATCATCAATCTGGCCGGCGAGCCGCTCAAGCAGGCGCTGGTCGACACCCTGTACCGCGAGACTTCGGTCGCCCACGTTTACGATCTGTACGGGCCTTCCGAAGACACCACGTATTCGACCTGGACCCGTCGCGAACTCGGTGGCCAGGCCAATATCGGCCGGCCATTGCGCAACACCACTGCGTACCTGCTCGACGAGCAATTGCAGCAAGCGCCGGTCGGCATCGCAGCGGAGCTGTATCTGGCCGGTGAGGGCATCACCCGTGGCTATCTGTTGCGCCCGGGCCTGACCGCCGAACGTTTCGTGCCCAACCCGTTGGCGAGCAACGGCGAGCGTATGTACCGCACCGGCGACCTGACGCGTTTCATGGACGACGGCCGTATCGAATACGTCGGCCGCATCGACCATCAGGTCAAGGTGCGTGGCTTCCGTATTGAACTGGGTGAAATCGAAGCGCGTCTGCTGGCCCAGGCCAGCGTCCGCGAAGGCGTGGTGCTGGCGGTGGACGGCGTCGGCGGCCAGCAACTGCTGGCTTATGTGGTACCGGCCGAGGCCGATCAAAGCCCCGCGCAACTGGACGCGCTGAGTGCTGAGTTGCAAGCCGCGCTCAAGGCGCATCTGCCGGACTACATGGTGCCGGCGCAGTGGCTGTTCCTCGAACAATTGCCGCTGACACCCAACGGCAAACTTGATCGCAAGGCTTTGCCGGCACCGGATGCCAGCCAGGCACAACGCGATTACGTCGCGCCGTCGACGCCGCTGGAGCAGCAACTGGCCGAGGTCTGGCAGGACATTCTGAAGATCGAGCAGGTCGGCGTGACCGACAATTTCTTCGCCCTCGGCGGTGATTCGATCATCTCGATTCAACTGGTCAGCCGCGCGCGGCAGCAGGGCATTTGCTTCACGCCCAAAGACCTGTTCCAGCAGCAGACGGTGCAGAAACTGGCCGCAGTGGTTTCGCTTGCAGACGCGCAATCCGCCAGCGCCGCCGACTACCCGTTGGCGCAACTGGATCAGGCGCAGCTCGATGCCTTGCCGGTGCCGGCGGAGCTGATCGAAGACGTCTATCCGCTGTCGCCGATGCAGGAAGGCATGCTCTTCCACACCCTGTCGGATAACGGCAGCAGCCTTTACGTGCAACAGGTCAGCCTGCCGATCAAGGGCCTCGACGTTGAGCGTTTCCGTCGGGCCTGGGAATTCATCATTGTGCGTCAGGCGATCCTGCGCACCAGTTTCCATTGGCAGGACGGCCTGGCCAAACCGCTGCAGGTCGTCCATCGCCATGCGCCGCTGCAGATGCAGGTGCTCGATTGGCGTGGGCAGGACTGCAGCGAGGCGGCGATTGCCGAATTTGCCAGTGCCGACCGCGCGCTGGGCTTCGACTTGTCCGAGGCGCGTTTGCAACGGGTGACCCTGCTGCAGCTGGGCGACGAGCAGTACCAGATGATCTGGACCAGCCACCACATTCTGATGGACGGCTGGAGCAGTTCGCGGTTGTTCGGCGAGGTCTTGCAGTTCTATTCCACGGGCCAGGTGACTGGCGAGAACGGCCGCTATCGCGACTTTATTGCCTGGTTGCAGGCGCAGGATCAGGATGCCCAAGAGCTGTTCTGGAAGGCGCGTCTGGCGGTGGTCAACGAACCGACCGCGCTGAGTCAGGCGATGCACCCGCGCCACAGTGCCGACGTTACCGGTCACGATGCGCTCTATTCAAATTGGGACAAAGCGCAAACCGCGCGCCTGCTGGAGTTCTGCCGCGACCTGCGCATCACCCCCAACACGCTGATTCAGGGCGCGTGGCTGCTGCTGTTGCAACGCTACACTGGCCAGCAAACGGTGACCTTCGGCGCCACCGTGTCGGGGCGCCCGGAAAGTCTGCCGAACGTCGGCAACATGCTCGGCCTGTTCATCAACACGTTGCCGATCATTCAGACCCCACAGGCCGATCAGCGCCTGGCCGACTGGCTGGGCGAAGTGCAGGCCTACAACCTCGACATTCGCGATTACTCCCAGGCACCGCTGGCCGATGTGCAGCGCTGGTCGAACCTCGGTGGTCAGGCGCTGTTCGACAGCATCGTGGTGTTCGAAAACTTCCCGATCGACGAACGCTTGCAGGAAGAAACCGACACCGAGCTGACCTTCGGCAAATCCATCGGCCACGGCGTGACCAACGTGCCGATGGACCTTGCGGTGATGCTCGGCGATGAGTTGTCGATCGAGTACCTGTACCTGCGCAGCCACTTCAGCGCCGAGGCGGTAGAAGGCATTCGCCTGACCCTGGAAAACACCCTCGCGGCGATGATGGCCGCGCCGTATGAGCGGCTGGGCAACTTGCAGCGTCTGTCCGCCGAGCAATGGCAAGCGGCGCAGGCCTGGAGCGCCGAGCCGGCGCACCGCCATGAGCCTCGCCTGTTGCCGGAGTTGATCAGCCGTCATGCGCAACAGCAGCCCGACGCGATCGCGGTGCAATGCGCCGGCGAAAGCCTGACCTACGCAGAGCTGGAGCGGCAGGCCAATCGACTCGCGCAGTGCCTGATCGCCCACGGTGCCGGTCCGGAAGTGGTGATCGGCGTGGCATTGCCGCGTTCGCTGGAAATGCTGGTGAGCTTCCTCGCCGTGCTCAAGAGCGGTGCGGCGTACGTGCCGCTGGACATCGATTATCCGCCCGAGCGTCTGGCCTACATGATCGAAGATTCGCGCATGGCCCTGCTGCTGACGCAAACCAGCCTGCGCGCGACGTTACCGGCGCCGCATGGCGTGTTGCGCCTGGAAATCGATCAACTCGATCGCAGTCTCTACAG
Organism: Pseudomonas sp. GXM4; assembly: GCF_008923895.1. Classification (NCBI taxonomy): domain Bacteria; kingdom Pseudomonadati; phylum Pseudomonadota; class Gammaproteobacteria; order Pseudomonadales; family Pseudomonadaceae; genus Pseudomonas; species Pseudomonas sp. GXM4. The sequence goes on along the minus strand of NZ_WBRZ01000040.1, from coordinate 3,772 downwards.
CGATGCGGCCCCGGTCTGCGATGTTCACGAGCAAGGCCTGGCCTATCTGGTTTACACCTCCGGTTCCACCGGACGGCCGAAAGGCGTGGCCGTTACTCAAGGCCCGCTGAGCATGCACTGCCAGGCCATTGCCGAGTTGTACGAAATGGACGCCAGCAGTTGCGAGCTGCACTTCATGTCGTTCGCTTTCGACGGCGCTCACGAACGCTGGCTGAGTACCTTGTACAGCGGCGGGCGTCTGGTGATCCGCGACGGTTGTCTGTGGACCCCGGAGCAGACTTATCAGGCCCTGCACGATTACGGCGTGACCATCGCCTGCTTCCCGCCGGCCTATCTCAAGCAACTGGCCGAGTACGCGGCCGCCAGCGGCATCGCACCGCCGCCAGTGCGCATCTACTGCTTCGGTGGCGATGCGGTGCCGGAACAGACTTTCGAACAGGTGAAAGCGGCGTTGCGTCCGCAATACTTCACCAACGGCTACGGCCCGACCGAAACCGTGGTCACGCCGATGCTCTGGAAAGTCGCCATCAGCCAGCATTGCGAAGCGGCGTATGCGCCGATCGGCCGCGCGGTCGGTGCGCGTTCGCTGTACGTGCTCGACGACGATCTGAATCCGCTGCCGCCGGGTTTTGCCGGTGAGTTGTACATCGGCGGTTACGGCGTCGCTCGCGGTTATTACGGGCGCCCCGATCTGACCGGCGAGCGCTTCGTGCCCAACCCGTTTGCCCCGGGCGAACGCCTGTACCGCAGCGGCGATCTGGTGCGCCGTCGCGCGGACGGCGTGGTCGATTACGTCGGGCGCATCGACCATCAGGTCAAGGTGCGCGGCTTCCGCATCGAGCTGGGCGAAGTCGAGGCCAGCCTGCGTCAGTTGCCGGCGGTCAGCGATGCGCTGGTGATTGCCCGCGACAATGCCTCCGGCAAGCAACTGATCGGATATGTGGTCACCGCCACGGGTGATGATATCGGCGATGAACTCAAGGCCAGGCTGCGTGCTTCGCTGCCGGAATACATGGTGCCGGCGCAGATCGTCTGCCTCAGCGCGTTCCCGGTTACGCCCAACGGCAAACTTGATCGCAAGGCCCTGCCGGAGCCGGAGTTCAAAAGCGACGAATATGTTGCCCCGCGCACCGAGCAGGAACGCCTGCTGGCGGAAATCTGGGCGCAGGTGTTGCAGGTCGGGCAGGTCGGTATCAGCGATAACTTCTTTGAACTGGGCGGCGATTCGATCCTCAGCCTGCAAGTGATCTCGCGGGTGAGAAACCACCCGACGCTGCAGATGGAGCTGAAGCTGCGTGATCTGATGCGCTATCAAACCATCGCCGGCATTCTCGAGCAGCAAGTGGCGAAGGAGGGCGCTGGGCAAGCGCTGCCGGACCTGACTCAGGTTGCCGCAGAGGGCGCGTTCAATTTGCTGCCGATCCAGCAATGGTTCTTCGCCGAAGGCATGGCCGAGGCGCATCACTACAACCAGTCGTTGCTGCTCAGCGCACGTCAACCGCTGGATCTTGATGCACTGGAACAGGCACTGGGCTTGATCGAACAACATCACGATTCGCTGCGCCTGCGTTTTTCCAACGACGGCGGGCGCTGGTTGCAGCGCTATAGCAGCAGCGCCTCCGACGAGGCTGTGCTGTGGCGCCGCGAAGCGCAAAGCAGCGAAGAGGTCGAAGCCTTGGCCAACCTCGCGCAGCGCAGTCTCAAACTCGATGACGGGCCGGTCTGGCGGGTCATGCATGTGGCCTTGCCGGATGGTCAGGCGCGGTTGCTGGTGGTGATTCATCACCTGGTGGTCGACACCGTGTCGTGGCGGATTCTGCTCGACGACCTGAAAGTCGCTTATGAGGCGTGCGTACAGGGGCAGCCACCGCAGCTGCCGATTCGTACCAGCAGTTACCGTTCGTTTGCCGAAGCATTGCAGGCGCAGGCGCCGGTGATTGCCGAGCAGGAATTGAGCTATTGGCTGGAGCAACTGGATCAGCCCGGCGTTGATCTGCCGTGCGACAACCCGCGCGGCAAGAACCTCGTGCGGCAACAGGCGCAGGCACGGCTCAAGCTTTCCCGCGAGCACACCGAACAACTGCTCAAACAGGCCCCGGCGGTGTACGGCACGCAGATCAACGACTTGCTGCTGTCGGCGCTCAGCCGCGCCCTGTGCCGCTGGAGTCAGCAACCGTCGGCGCTGATTCTGCTTGAAGGTCACGGTCGCGAAGACCTCTTCGAATCGATCGACCTGAGCCGCAGCCTCGGCTGGTTCACCAGCATGTTCCCGGTGCGTTTGCGCCCGGACAGCGATGACATCGGCCAGTCGATCATCGATGTGCAGGCGCAACTGGCGGGCGTACCGCAGAAGGGCATCGGCTATGGCGTGCTGCGTCATCTGGCCGGGCCGGAAATCTCGGCGCAACTGGCTGCATTGCCGCAGGCACGGGTGACGTTCAATTACCTCGGGCAGTTCGACCAGAGCTTCGATGAACAGGCGTTGCTGGTGCCGGCACTGGAAGAGACCGGCGACAACTACAGTCTCAAGGCGAATCTGGGCAACTGGCTGGAAATCGTCGGCCAGGTCTATGACGGGCAACTGGCCTTGCGCTGCATCTACAGCAGCCAGCGTTACCGCGCCGGCACCATGGATGCGCTGATGAGCGATTACCAGCGCGAGCTTGAAGCGTTGATCGAACATTGCATGGCGCGGGTGGGTTGACCGCCCGGCCTTTTGCGCGGGCGCTGCCCAGGCGCGCCCGTCTTATTGCAGATACAAGGATTTTTAACGATGTCGTTACACCCTGATCTGGAAGCTTTTCTCGACCTGGCGCAAGACAGCCAGGACGCCGGCCTGCCGGCCATGCACCAACTAAGCCCGAGCGAGGCCCGCGCCACCTTCGAACAGACCACCGCGCAACTGCGCTGGCCGGCGCCGCAGGATGTTGAAGTCAGCGAGATTGAGACACTGGCCCGTGACGGTGCGGCGCTGGCGTTGCGTTTGTATCGGCCCAACGGTGTTGAATCGCCGCTGCCGGTGCTGGTGTATTTCCACGGTGGCGGATTTGTCGTTGGCAGTCTGGATTCCCACGACGGCGTCTGCCGCGAGTTTTGCCAGCGCACGCCGTGTGCGGTGCTCTCGGTCGGTTATCGACTGGCGCCGGAGCATCGCTTTCCGACAGCGCTGGAGGATGGCGAGGACGCTTTGGCCTGGCTGGCCGAACAGGCTGCGAGCCTCGGCCTGGATGGTTCGCGCGTTGCGTTTGGTGGCGACAGCGCGGGTGCCACGTTGGCGACGGTGCTGGCGATTCAGGCGGTGCGGCAGCCGCACACGGTGGCTATCGCGCCCAAGGCGCAGTTGTTGTGTTATCCGGTGACCGATGCTTCGCGGGTGCATGATTCGCGGCTGTTGTTTGGCGAGGGGTATTTGCTCGAGAACGACACGCTGGAGTGGTTTTATCAGCACTACGCGCGTGGGTCGGAGGATTATCTGGATTGGCGTTTTTCGCCGTTGCTGGCGGAGGATTTGCGTGGGGTGGCGCCGGCTATTGTGGTGCTTGCCGGGTTTGATCCATTACTGGATGAGGGGCAGGCTTATGTCGACAGGCTGCGTGGGCAGGGGGTTGAGGTCGAGGTCGAGGTTTGTGCCGGGTTGACTCATGATTTGTTGCGGTTGGGGGCGGTGGTGCCTGGGGTTCTGGAGGTTTATTTGCGGGTTGGTGGGGCGCTTGCGCGGGCTCTTGAGATTGGGTGAATATCCGTTGCTTCGGTAGCGGCTGCTGGCGGTTTC
>NZ_WBRZ01000004.1:0-73455 GCF_008923895.1 Pseudomonas sp. GXM4 | reverse complement strand
AGTTGTGAACAACCTCGAACCCTGTGGGAGCTGGCTTGCCAGCGAAGAGGCCCGCCCGAGCAACCCAAAACTCACTGCCCCGAAGCCACACTCGCCGGCGCCCGCTCGGGCGTAACGATGCTGCCCAGATCGATATGCTTCCACTCAGGCTTGGCCCCCAAGCGCGCATTGAAGCGGTAGTTGAAAGTGAACTCATCCGCCGTCGGCACGCTCAGCGGTTTGCCATATACCGCTTCAATCCCCGCAAGGTCATAACCCATTACCTGCAACAGCGTCGGGAAGATGTTGTAGTGGCTGGAGCGGTCCTTGTTTGCCGGCAGATTCGCCGCCCAGTCCGGCGTCTGCAATCCACGGCCCTGGATCACCACCAACGGCACCAGCCCCTCCTCTTCCACCGGGTCGCCGCCGCAATGGGTATTCAAGCCCGGGTTGCCGCGCTCGTGCAGATCCTGGCCATGATCGGAGGTGTAGATCAGCAGCGCGTTGTTCAGGTTGGCCTGGGCAAACACCCGGGCGAAGAACTCGCCGACGTTCCACAACAGCGTGTTCTTGTAGGCGTTGCGATACAGCACCCAGTCATCCGGCTGGCCGTTGAAACCGGTGCGTTCGCCAGTGTCGGCGACTTCAGTGAACTGTCCGCGGGGCAGCGTTGGCCGGTAGGCCATGAACGCGTCCGGGTACTTGTCATGTACCGGAAAATGCGCGCCGACCTTGTTGATCACGATCAGCTCGGGCCGATCGTCGTTGAGCAGTTCAATCAGCTTCGCCGCTGCCGCCATGTCGCGGTCGCGCACGCTGGTCTGGTCGAATTGCACGAAACTGTCGATGTCGTTTTTCTCGGCAGCGGTCATCAGGTTCTGCAGGTTGCCGGCCGTGCGTTGGGCGTCGATGTAGACCGTGCCGAGCCCGGCCTTTTTTGCGTACTGCCAGATCGACGGCAACGTGCTGTTGATGCGTCTGTAGTCGGCGCGGGTGCCGCCGTAGCGCAAGGTGACGTTGGTGTCGGCGCTGCAATTGGCAATGGACGCGGCATAACCAAAGTTGAAGACATCGACCCCGGCCGGCGCTTGCTTGAGGTTGCTGTGCACGCCGAACGGCGCGTTGATGTCGAGGTAATTGCCGGAAATGCTTTCGTCGATGATCAGCACGATGTCATGGCCGACGGCGGGCGTGGCGCGCGCAAGCGTCACCGCTTCACGGGGGCCAACGGTATCGTGCAGCGCCTCGTAGGCAAACAGGTTCAGGTAGGCCAGCGGCGTGTACATGATCGGCAGGCCACGTGCGCCCTCACCCGCACGTAAAAACAGCAAAGCGCTGAGCATCAACACGCCGATGACCGGAGCCGCTACCCGCAACGTGTTGGGTATGAACAGCGCATGACGCGGCTTGAGTCCGATGCCGAACAACAGCAGCAAGCCACTGAGCACCGCGCGCAGGATCGCATCGCGATACTGATAGGCCGCTTCCTGAATGAAGCCGCCGGAGTACACCAGCGAAACGAAATCGCTGTACCTCAGGTAATCCGCGGTAACCCGTGTGTAAACATCAAAAAAAACCGCTGCGGCAAACATCGTTAATGCGAATGCATGTCGAACGAGAGCCTGACGTATATAGGCAGTTAGATATAACGCGAAAGTAAGCGCCAAAAACATCGCGCCAAAAACAAGTACATTGAAACCCCACCCGATAGCATTTAACCGGTCCAGATAATAGTCGGAAAAGAGCAATAGATAGGCAACTAAAAGCAGTTCCTTGGCGTATTTGAACATGGCGATACCGGCCGTCCGAAATGGGAGGTTGTCAAAGCTTTGTCGGTCAGAACCTGACACTAGCACCCGGCCATCAAAGCGCAAGAAATGACTGATAGCCGGGGAAAGCGTCAAAAAAACGGTGACTCAAATCTGACACACCCGCGGGGATGAAATCCTTTAATTTCGGGGACTTAGACCGTCTGTCGGTTAAATGGAATCTGAACAAATCTGCAGAGAAACAACAAATTCAATCGCAGCAATGACTTGATGGCCAATCGCCAAAAACGCCTCAAGTGTTATACCCGTGCAACATGTCATTTTGCTGACACGCTTTTCAAACCCTGCGCTATACCCCTTTAACAATCTCATTCCGTAGTTAACTTTTCTGGTTTTATTGAGGTGCGCAGATGGACGTGAGCGTATTTGGCACTGGCTATGTCGGACTTATACAAGCCGCTGCACTTGCCGATGTCGGTCATCGGGTTTTATGCATTGATATTGATCCGAACAAGATCAAACAACTGCAACAAGCGGTACCGCCCATCAGTGAGCCAGGCTTGTCCGCAACACTTGAAGAAAACATCAAGGCCGGGCGCTTGTTGTTCAGCACCCAGGCCAGTGATGCGGTGACTCACGCCGAGCTGATTTTCATCGCCGTCGGCACCCCGGCGGACGAGGACGGCTCAGCCGACCTCAGCCATGTGCTCAACGTCGCCCGGCAGATTGCGGGCCTGATGGAGGCTGATCGCACGCTGATCATCAAATCCACGGTGCCGGTCGGGACTGCCGATCAAGTCCTGGCCACGGCCAACAGCGAATTGCTTTTGCGCGGCAAAACCGAGCTGCAGGTGCGCGTGGTTTCCAATCCGGAATTTCTCAAGGAAGGCAGCGCCCTCGCCGACTGCATGCGCCCGGACCGGATCATCATCGGCACCCGCGACGACGCTGCCCGCGAGCAGATGAGCGAGCTGTACGCGCCGTTCTGCCGCAACCACGAAAAACTGATGTTCATGGACAACCGCAGCGCCGAGCTGACCAAGTACGCGGCCAACGCGATGCTCGCCACCCGCATCAGTTTCATGAACGAACTGGCCAATCTCACCGAGCTGCTCGGCGCCGACATCGAAGCGGTGCGCAAAGGCATCGGCTCCGACCCGCGCATCGGCTACCACTTCATTTATCCGGGCTGCGGCTTCGGTGGCTCGTGCTTTCCCAAGGATCTGCGTGCCCTGCTGCACACCGCCGAACACAACGGTATGCCGTTGAAACTGCTGCGCAGCGTCACCGACGTCAACGACAGCCAGCGGCACATCCTGTTCAGCAAATTGCGCGCGCAGTTTCCGCAAGGCCTGGCCGGCAAATCCATCGCCGTCTGGGGCCTGGCGTTCAAACCGAACACCGACGACATGCGCGAAGCCCCCAGCCGTTACCTGATGGACGCGTTGTGGGCCGAAGGCGCCAGCGTGCAGGCTTATGATCCGGAAGCCATGTCCGAGTGCCGGCGCATCTACGGCTATCGCAACGACCTGCACTTGTGCGCGACCCGCGACGACACCCTTGAAGACGCCGACGCGCTGGTGATCTGCACCGAGTGGAAAAACTTCCGCGTAGTCGATTTCGAACTGCTCGCCGAGAAGCTGCGTTCGAAGGTGATCATCGACGGGCGCAACCTATACAACCCGGAACAGGTTGCCGCCGCCGGCCTGCATTACAGCGGCATCGGTCTGCGCCACATCGCCCCTGAAGGGCTGCGGCCATGAAAATTCTGGTGACCGGTGCCGCCGGTTTCATTGGTGCCCATTGCGTCCTGCGCTTGCTGCGCGACGGGCATTCGGTGGTCGGCCTGGACAATTTCAACCACTACTACGACCCGCAGCTCAAGCACGACCGCGTGCAGTGGGTGCGCGAGCAGGTTGGCGATTTTCCGCTGGCCACGGTGGATTTGGCCCACGCTTCGGCGATCGATGCGCTGTTTGCCCGCGAGCTGCCACAAGTGGTGATCCACCTCGCCGCGCAGGCCGGGGTGCGTTATTCGCTGGACAATCCACGGGCGTATCTGGACAGCAACCTCAACGGTTTCCTGAACATTCTCGAGAGCTGCCGCCACCACCCGGTCGAACACCTGATCTACGCCTCGTCGAGTTCGGTGTACGGCGCCAATCAACACACGCCTTACTCGGTCAAGGATGGCGTCAACCATCCGCTGTCGCTGTACGCCGCGACCAAAAAAGCCAATGAACTGATGGCGCACAGCTACAGCCATCTGTTCGGCATTCCCTGCACCGGCCTGCGCTTTTTCACCGTGTACGGGCCCTGGGGCCGGCCGGACATGTCGCCGATCCAGTTCGCCCGGGCGATCAGCGAAGGCGAGCCGCTGAAACTGTTCAATTACGGCGAGCACCAGCGCGACTTCACCTACATCGACGACATCATCGAAAGCATCGCCCGCCTCATCGATCAGCCACCGCAAGCCAATCCGCAGTGGGATCGCGGACAGCCCGACCCCGCCAGCAGCATGGCGCCGTGGCGTCTGTTCAACATTGGCGGGCAGCAGCCGGTTGCACTGAAAACCTACCTCGCGCTGATGGAAAAACATCTCGATCGGCAAGCCATTGTCGAGCTGCTGCCGCTGCAACCGGGCGACGTGCTCAATACCTGCGCCGAGGCCAGCGATCTGGCCCAGGCCACCGGATTCCAGCCCCGGATAGAACTGGATGAAGGACTGGGCCGCTTCATCGCCTGGTTCCGCGACTACTACCCCACTGCCCGTACGCCGCTTGCGGCTGATTGAATGCGGAGGACGCCATGACTGGACATGAAAGAAGTGTGTCGACTGCACAGATGCGCCCTGACAAGCGCGTCGATCCGGAACATCGCATGCGCCTCGACGCGGCGATCCACCGTCAGGGTCGCGGCTGGCTCAGCGGCCGCGATGGCGGCCGCCCATGGCAGCTGTCGCGGACCAACCGGGTGGTCGCCTGCCTCGGCGCGCTGACGATTCTCGTGCTGATCTCGCCAGTGCTGCTGGGCCTGGCCTTGGCCATCAAGCTCACCAGTCCGGGGCCGGTGCTGTTCGTGCAGAAACGCACCGGTTATCGCGGGCGCAAGTTCGGCATGTTCAAGTTCCGCACCATGGTCAGCAACGCCGAAGACCTCAAAGAGTCGCTGCGCCACCTGAACAAGCACGGGGCCGACGCCATCGACTTCAAGATCGACAAGGACCCGCGCGTCACCGGCATCGGCAGCTTTCTGCGGCGCACCAGCCTCGACGAGCTGCCCAATCTGATCAACGTAGTGACCGGCGACATGCGCCTGGTCGGCCCTCGTCCGACCTCGTTCAACGCCTACCGCTACAAGGACAATCACCTCGCGCGTCTGGCGATCTACCCCGGCATGACCGGTCTGTGGCAGATCTCCGGACGCAGCAACATCGACTTCGACCAGCGCGTTGAGTTGGACCTCAGCTACATCGCCGAGCAGAGCCTTCTGCTTGATCTGAAGATTCTGTTGAAAACCCCCTTCAAAGTATTCAGCGGCCACGGAGCAAGCTAATGGACGGTTCAACCAATAAAAGCCTGAGCATCGCCAGCCCCAGCGAATCGAATCTGACTTCGACCGTGCTGGATCTCGATCTGCGCATTCTGTTCCTGACCGCCGCCAACCCCGGCGCCGGCACCACCACCAGCGCTCTGGCACTGGCCAGTCAGCTGGCGCAGATGAGCAGCGGCCAGGTGCTGCTGGTCGACGCCAGCCAGTCGGCGAACAACCTCACCCAGCAGATGAACCTCGGCAAGGAGCGCGGCCTGCGCGACCTGCTGTTCAACCCGGGCAACCCGCCGCTGTTGCAGGACTGCGTGGTGCAGGTCTCGAGCCTGCCCTTCCATGTGCTGCCCAACGGCCGGCCGATCCGCACGCTGGAACACCTGACCGCCGAGCGCCTGAGCCCGTTGCTCGACCAGTTGGGCAGCCAGTACCGCTTTGTGGTGATCGACGGCGACGCGGTGTATTCCGCCGCCGACACCCTGGTCATCAGTACTCAGGTCGACGGTGTGGTGTTTGTCGTGCGCGCCGAAGACACCCGCTGGGAAGTCGCCCAGGCCGCTGTGCAACGCCTGACTCAGGCCGGGGCGAAAGTGGTCGGCAGCGTGTTCAACCGGCGCAAGTACTACATGCCCAAATGGCTTTACAAAAACCTGTAAGCGAACGCTAAGGATGACGCCATGAACGCCAGAATGCTTGTCCTGCTGTTGCTGCCGCTTGCGGGCTGCTCCAGCACTTCCGACACCCAGAACATGCCGGTGAATATTCTCACCGCTTCCCCGGCCAACGCCCAGGCGACCGATATGCCGAAGATCGAGCAGACCCTGCGCCCGCAGGATGTGCTGGACGTGATCTTCCATATCAGCACCAGCGGCTCGGACGCCTACCGCGTGCAATCGGGCGACCAGATCGGCCTGAATTTCACCGCCGCCAGCCAGCTCAACGGCAATCAACTGGTGCTGCCCGACGGCACCATCGAACTGCCAGGCGCCAACACCTCGGTGAAAATCGCCGGGCTGACCAGCGAAGAAGCCCGTCAGGAAATCCAGCGCGTCTATCAGCGCAAACAGCTGTTCCAGCCCAACCGCAATCAGCTCACCGTGCAGATCATCAGCCCGCTGAGCAACGAGCAGAACCTGAAAAGCGCCCTCAATCACCCGGCCACCGGCATGAGCCGGGAGATCACCGTCGGCACTGACGGTTACGCGAGTTTTCCGGAAATCGGCGCCGTGCCGCTGCAAGGCATGACCGTCAATCAACTGGAAACCTTCCTCAACAAAAAGTACGCGCAACTGCCGGGCCGGATGACTGTGGACGTGCTGCTCAAGTCCACCGCCGGCAACGAGATCTACGTGCTGGGTGAAGTCGCACAACCGGGCTCGTATCCGATACGCCGGCCGGTGTCGGTGCTCGAGGCGCTGACTCTGGCGCGCGGTACCAACGTCAAGGCGCGGCTGGATTCGGTGGTGATCATGCGGCGCAACGGCAATCAGGTGAAAGCGGTGCGCTACGACGTCGAAAAAGCCCTGTCCGGCGATGCCCCGCAAATCGCTTACCTGCAACCGGACGACATGCTCTACGTGCCAAAAACCAAACTGGCCAGCGCCGGCGAACTCGCCCGCCAACTGGCTGATGTGGTGCTGTTCCAGGGCGTCGGTTTCAGCTTCGGCTACCGCGTCGACAACAAAGACAGTGACAACTAACTCACAGGTGACCGACATGAACCCAAAGGAAAACTACCTGCATGAGTTCTTCAGGATTTTCTTCGCCAACAAGCAACTGGTGAAGCGCGTCTTCCTGACCTTTGCAGTCATCGCCCTGCTCCTGCCGCTGCTGCTCAAACAGAGCTTCGATATCACCGCGCAGGTCATCGTGCAGTCGAAAAAACTCTCTCAGGGTGACGCCACCACGTCGCTCACGGTGGACAACGCCACGTTCATTCCGCCGTCGCTGGCGGACATGGAAACCGAGAGCAACATCCTCCGCTCGCCAGCACTTATCCGTCAGACCATCAGCGAACTGCGCGACAACGGTGAATACAGCCCGCCACCCGGGGTGTTCGCCAAGTTGCTTGGCGAACCGTTCAAGCGCTACGTCTCGACACCGCTGCGCGAGTACGTCATCAACCCGCTGCGCAACGGGCTCGGCATGGAAACCGATCCGGTGCGTGACACCACCCTCGACGCCCTGACCCAGCAAGCCGTCGACAGCCTGAAAATCGAGACCCTGCCCGGCTCCAACGTGATCTCGATCACCTACAGCTTCCCGGATCCGCAGCAAGGCACGACGTTTGTCAGCGCCCTGCTGCAGAACTATCTGGTCAGCCGTCAGGCGTTGCAATCGATCGACTTGCCGCAGTCGTTCTACGAGACCAAAAAACACCAGTATCAAGTGCGGCTCGATGGTCTGGAAGGTAACCGCCAAGCGCTGCTGGAAAATGTCGGCGCGGCGGATCCGAAGGAGGAAATCACCTTCCGCCTCAACGCCATCAACACTGAAGAACAGGCGCTGAACCTGTATCAGGACCGCCTGCTGCAAAGCCAACGCTGGCTCGAATATCTGAAAACCGCGCTCGCCGCCGCCAGCAGTAGCAAGCTCAACGACTACACCTTCCCCTACACCTTCACCACCACCGTCGACAACGTGGCGTTCGAGGACCGGGAAATCAAACAGATGGGCGAGCAACTGACCAGCCAGGTCAGCCGTTACATGAACGATCTGGCGGTGTTCCAGCCCGGCAGCGAACCGATGCTGTTGACCCGCGAGCAGATCGCCCGCACCCGTCAGCAGTTTCTCAAAGTGGTGAGCAACCGCATCCAGGAACGCACCGCCGATCTGGCCGTGGTCAAGCAGGTGATCGAGCAGAAAACCGCGCGCATCGCCGAGTTCAAGAACCGCATCCGCGACCTGCAGCAGACCCAGAGCAAACTGCGCCAGATGGACACCGAGATCGATGCGCTGCACGCAGCGTTCTCGACCTATGCCCAGCGTTTTGCCGAAAGCAGCACCACGCGCTCGCTCAACGATGACCTGTCCAACGCCCGGGTACTCAGCCCGCCGTTCGAACCGACCGAGGCAGCGTTCCCGAAACCGCTGCTGATCATCCCGTTCGGGCTGTTCACCGGTCTGCTGCTGGCAATCGCGTTCGTCTACGTGCGTGAGTTCTTCGATCACCGCTTCAAGCATCCGGCGCAAATCAGCCATGAGCTGGGCCTGCCGGTGCTGTTGGTGCTCAACGAAGAAACGTCGCAGCCGGGCAATCCGCACAAGAACTGGACCATGCCGAGCCTGGTTCACTGGGTGCGCAATTGAACGCGGTGTCCACCCCAATCGTCGCCCTGCCGATCATTCACTTGCTCAGCAGCGGCGGCTTCTACGGGGCCGAGCGGATGTTGCTGGATCATTGCCTGGCCACGCCGGAGCAGCACCAAGTGCTGTTCCTCGACGCACCGCCTGAGCTGATCTCGCGCTTTCGTGAAGCCGGGGTGGACGCTCGCGCTTGTGCCGGGCTCGGCGAATTGCTGCGGCACTTGCGTCAGCGCCGTGGCGACAAACCGTTGCTCAACACCCACAACTTCAAAGGGCTGTTGTTCGGCTGGGTCGGCGCCACGCTGTTGCGCCTGCCGCTGGTGATCACCCAGCACGGCTTCACCCCGCGCAGCCGCAAGCAGAAGTTCTACACCTGGCTGAGCCTGCAACTGTGCCGCACGGCGTCGGTGAAACGGGTGGTTTGCGTGGCGCACAGCATCGCCACGCTGCATCTGAAGGCCAGCGTGAGCGCGGAGAAGTTGCAGGTGATTCCCAACGGTTTGCCAGCAGCACCGGCAATGCAGCCGGTGGCAGAGCGGCAACGCTGGCTGGCCGGTTACGTCGGCCGGTTGAGCAGCGAAAAAGGCCCGGATCTGTTTCTCGATGCGCTGATCGGCCTGTGTCACCAGCATCCGCAACTGGACGCGGTGATGCTCGGTGACGGATCGGAACGCGAGGCCTTGCAGGCGCGCATCGATGCTGCCGGGTTGCAGCGGCGGATTCGCTTGCCGGGCTACCAGACGGCGATGCAAGGCTGGTGGCAGCAACTCGATGCGCTGGTGATCAGCTCGCGCACCGAGGGCACGCCGATGATTCTGCTCGAAGCGATGCAGGCCGGCGTGCCGGTGGTGGCGTTCGCGGTCGGCGGCATTCCCGATGTCTTGCAGGACCGCCACAACGGCCTGCTCGCCGCGCCGACGGATACCGCCGCCCTCGCCCGCCAGCTCGACACCTTGCTGGCCGAACCGAAGCTGGCCGCGCAGTTGCGCGACAACGCCAGACGCACCCAACAGGAGCGCTACGACCTCAAGGCTTTGGCCGAACGCTGGTCGCAGCTGTACATCCAAACGGCACGGGAGACACGCGCATGATTTTCCCGCTCTCGATCGTCAGTCTGTTCGCCCTGGTCAGCCTCGGTTTGCTGGCCAGTCCCTGGCCGTATCTGGCACCGGGGGCGGTTATTGGTCTGGTCGGTTTCACCGTTCTGTACCGCAAGCCGACCTGGGGCCTGCTCGGCATTGCCGCGCTGGTGCCGTTCGAAGGGTTCTTCAAGGACAGCTCGGTGTCGGGCAGCAAGTTGCTCGGCGCCTCGCTGGCAGTGATCGTGATGCTGCAATTGGCGCTGCACCAGATTCCGTCGCAGCGCCTGCGCAGCAATCTGTGGCACTGCCTGATCGGCTTCATGGTTCTGTATTTTCTCAGCCTGCTCAATACCGATGACATGGGCATGTCGCTGGGGCACCTGCGCGAACTCAGCGTTGGTCTGGTGCTGTTTGTCATTACGTTGTTGATCGGCCGCGAACTGAACCTCGACCTGTTCGCCCGGCTGGTGACCCTCGCCGTCACGGCGACCTGCGCCATGGCGATGTTCTCGGCGAAGTTTCAGGATCAGGGCCGCGCCGCCGGCCTGCTCGAAGACCCCAACGCCTTCGCCATGCTGATCGCCTTCGCCATTCCTCTTGGACTGCTGCTGGTGATCCGCAGTCCGAACCTGCTGCACCGCTTGTTCTGGGGCGCTTGCTGCCTGCTGTTGCTCGGTGGCATGACCAAGACCGAATCGCGCTCAGGCCTGGTGGTATTGGCGTTGAGTCTGCTCATCGGCATCTGGCACTACCGCGCGCAACTGACCCACATCCGCCCACGGCACCTGGGTTTCGTCATGCTCGGTGCGGCCATCGTGATTCCGCTGGCGATCTACGCCATGCCGGCCGGTTACATGGCGCGGATCCAGTCATTGAGCATCCTCAGCGCCGGCTCCAAGGCGCAGGACGAATCCCTCGGCCGCCGTGCTTCCTACATCGTCGTCGGCAGCCAGATGATCCGCGAGCACCCGGTGCTCGGCTCCGGCCCGGGGACCTTCCCGCTGCATTACGCGACCACCGGTTACGCCAAGGCGTTTTCCGCCAACCGCAAGATCGGCGACCTGTACCGCCGCGCCCACAACACCTATCTGGAAATCTTCAGCGAACTGGGCGTGCCCGCCGGGCTGTTCTTCGTCGGCATGCTCGGGCTCGGCATGTACAACCTGATCCGCGCGAGGGCGGCGTGGATGCTGCGCGGTGACGGATATCGGGCTGACATGATGACCCACCTGGGGGTGAGCTTTCTGTCGCTGACCCTGTTCCTGATGTTCCTCAGCGCGCCGAACCAGAAATACGTGTGGATCATGCTGGCGCTGACCAGCGTCCTGCGCATCAAGGCCGAGCAGGCGCCACTGAACCCGGAGACGCAGGCATGAAGCGGATCAGCATCGTCATCCCGATGTACAACGAGGCGCGGCACATCGGCCGCACCCTGCTCACCGCGCAGAAAGCCGCGCACGCGGCCAATGTCGAGTGCGAGCTGATCGTGGTCGACAACGGCTCGAACGACCAGGGCCCGCAGATTGCCCGGCAGTTCGGCGCAACCGTGCTCAGTTTGCCGGGGCTGTTGATCGGCGCGCTGCGCAATCGCGGCACGGCGATCGCCAGCGGGGAATGGCTGGCCTTCATCGACGCCGACGTAGAAATGCCGGAAACCTGGTTGCAGCCCTTGTTCGACATCCAAGCCAGTGGCCAGGCCGATGTGTTCGGCTTGGACTTGCATACGCCGGCCGAGGCGCCATGGTTCGCCACGGCCTGGCAACGCCGCACTTCGCAGCCCTCGCACCGCGTCAGCCACAGCGTCGATTGGCTGCCCAGTTCCAACCTGCTGATGCGTCGCGACTGGTTCGACAAGGTCGGCGGTTTCAACGAGACCCTGCGCACCGGCGAAGACAAGGAATTCACCCTGCGCCTGCACGAACAGGGGGCGCGTCTGCTGTCGGTCAATGACAAGGTCGCGCTGCACTGGGGTTACGAAATGAACTGGCGCGAATGGATGGGCAAGGAAATGTGGCGCCAGGGCAGCCATCTGCAACTGCTGCGCACCCATGGCAAGAGCCTGCGCCTGCTGCGCTTTCCAATGCTGTCGTTGTTCGTCTGGCTGCTGGACTTTCTGGCGATCTCGGCGCTGCTCGACGGTTTTCCGCACCACGCAGCGCTAATGGTGACGCTGACCCTGATGCCGGGGCTGGTACTGAGCGTTCGCCAGAGTCTCAAGCACCGTGATCCGCTCCTGACCCTGCAACTGTGGGGCCTGCACTGGCTGCGCCTGCATCTGGCCGGCGCGGCGTTCATTTTGAGTCTGTGTCAGTGGAACGCAAGGAGGCCTGCCCGTGGCTGAGTTCATTTTCTGGATGTGCCTGTTGCTGCCGGTCTATGCCTACATCGGCTACCCGCTTTTGCTGACGATTCTCGCGCCGCTGTTTCCGGCGTGGCGACACACGCCGGCGCCACCGCTGAACGTCAGCATCGTCATCGCCGCGCACAACGAGTCGCGGCATATCGAGCACAAGCTGCGCACGCTGCTGGCGCAGGATTATCAACCGGCGACGCTGCAGATCATTCTCGCCAGCGACGGCTCGACCGATGACACCGTGGCCTGCGCACACAAGGTGATAGATCCGCGCATCACCGTGCTCGACCTGCCGCGTCAGGGCAAAGCCGCCACGCTGAATGCCGGCGCGGCCCTGAGCAGAGGCGACATTCTGGTGTTCACCGATGCCGACAACCAATGGTCGCGCGACACCCTCGGCCACTTGCTCGCGCCGCTGAGCGATCCACAGGTCGGCGCTTGCGCCGGGCACATGGTGATCCCGGTCACCGGTGGCGGTCTGAGTGTCGGCGACAGCCTCTATCGGCATTACGAAGGCTGGTTACGCCGGGTCGAGAATCGCACTGGCTGCATGGTCTCCGCTGACGGCGCCCTGCTCGCCCTGCGTCGCGAGTTGTTCCAGAACGTACCGGCCGAGGTCAACGACGATTTCTTTATCAGCACCTGCGCACCGGTGGCCGGCAAGCGCATCGTCTACGTGCCCGAAGCGCAGGTTATCGACCATGGCGTCGACGAGGCGGACAAACAGTTCCGCCGCCGGCAGCGCGTCACCGTCGGCGGCCTGCAAAGCCTGGCCCAGCGCCGCGAGCTGCTCAATCCGCTCAAGCATGGCCTGTATTCACTGGCGTTGATCAGCCACAAACTGATCCGCCGCCTGGCGCCGGTTCTTCTTCTGCCATTGCTGCTGAGCAATTGCTGGCTGTGGGACGAGCACGGCTTCTATCGCCTGAGCCTGATCGCGCAACTGTTCGGCTACAGCGTGGCAATTGCCGGCCTGCTGGATGCGCAACACCGCTTGCCGAAACCGTTCCGCCTCGCCGCGTTTCTGCTGGTCACCCTCGCCGGGATGAGTCTCGGCCTGTGGCAGTTCCTGCGCGGCCAGCGGTATGCCCAGTGGAATCCGGAACAGAACCGTTAAGAGGACCGAAGCCATGGCGATCAAACAACTGATAAAAAGCACCAGTGGCTGGCTCTACCTCAACTCGCCGGTGGGCCGTCAGCAGTTGCAGGGCGCGGGGGTGATTCTGATGCTGCATCGCGTGCTGTCCAACGACCGCGCCGCCGACCTGCCGCACCGCAATGAACTGTGCGTCGGACCGAAAGCGTTCGAGCATTTGCTGGTGTGGCTGCGCAAGCATTTCGACTGCGTGCCGCTGATGGAAATTCTCCAGCCCAACGCCCTGCGCAGCGAGCGCCCACGGGTGGCGCTGACCTTTGACGATGGCTGGCGTGACAACGCCGTCAACGCCTTCGCGCTGCTGCAGAAACACCAGGTGCCGGCGAGCATTTTCCTCTCCACTGATTTCATCGGCAGCCGCCAGCGCTTCTGGTGGGAAAGCCTCGGCGAAACCCTTTGGGGCAGCCATGGCGATAAAGCCCGCATGCACCTGATCGAATGCCTGCATGCGCGCAAGCATCCGCTGCCGGTGCTGCTTGATGACATCGATGTCGAGCGCCGCAGTCTGGCGCTGCTGCATTATCTGCAAGGGCTGAAAAGCCTGGCTCCGCAGGAACTGGAAGAGCTCACCGACGAATGCCCGAAGGACTCGCTGCCACAGGCACTGGACTGGCATCAGGTGCGGGCGATGGAAGCCTCCGGTCTGGTGCGGTTCGGCCCACACGGCGCCAGCCACGCAATCCTCACCGGTCTCGATGATGTACGCCTGAGTGAAGAAATCCGCCGCAGCCGAGAGGCCTTGAGCAACGGCTGCAATCGGCCTCTACCGGTGTATTGCTACCCCAACGGCGACAACGATGATCGCGTTCGCCAGCAGGTCGCCGATCACGATTACCCGTTTGCGCTGGGCACCGGCACCGGAATCTATCGCGGCGACGGCGATCCGCTGAACCTGCCGCGTTTCGGCGTCAGCCAGCGCACCGCGCGCCATCCGCAATTGCTGTCGTGGCGGATTTACCGGGGAGCGCGGCCATGAGCCGAGGCAACTACCTCAAGCATCTGGCGCTGAGCATGGGCACCAAACTGGCGATGATCGCCTTGCGTTTGCTGCGCAACGTGTTGCTCGCGCGTATTCTCGGCCCCAGCGAACGCGGCCTGTTCGCCCTGCTCAGCACCCTGCCGGACCTGATCAGTGCGGCCACCAGCGGCGGTCTGAATTCGGCGGTCGGTTATCAGGCGGCAAAGCAGCGGCCGATGGGTTTGTTGCTCAGCCAGGTGCTGGTGTTCGGTTGTCTGCTGGCCGGTTTGCTGACTTTGCTGGTGGTGGCGCTGGTGCGCGAATTCGGCACGCAGCTGGACGTGACCATGCAACTGGGCCTGCTCGCCTGGCTGTTGCTGCTGGCGGTGCCGTTGACCGTGTTGAAAAGCGGCCTGCTGACCCTGCACAACGCCTCAGGTGGCGTGGTCGCGTTCAACGTCTTGCGCCTGATCGAATCGCTGGCGCCGCTGTTGCTGTTCGTCGCACTGTTCTGGATGTGGCAGAGCGCGGCGCTGGAGGCAGCGCTGATCAGTTGGCTGGCCGGGATCAGTCTGGTGGTACTCGCCGGTTGGGTCTGGCTGAAGCGGGCGCAGCCATTGCAGCTGCAATGGGATCGCGCCAGCCAGAAGGAGCTGCTGCGCTACAGCGCGCGCAGCCATCCCGATCTGCTGTTCCAGCAAGTGATTCTGCGCTCCGATTACCTGTTCATCGGCGCCCTGCTCGGCAGCACCGCGCTGGGCCATTACGCCATGGCCAGCGCTGCTGCCGAATTGCTGCTGATCGTTCCCGAAGCGGTGACCACACCGCTGATGAAACGCCTGCTGCAACAGGATGAAGGCATGGACAAGGTCACTCCGCTGGCGCTGCGCCTGACCGCGACGGTGATGCTCGGCGCCTGCCTGAGTATGGCCGTGATCGGCGAATGGTTGATCGTCACCCTGTTTGGCGCTGCCTACCAGCCGGCGTACCCGGCGCTGCTGGCGTTGCTGCCGGGGCTGTTGGGCCTGTGCTACGCGAGCATTCTGCGCCTGGACTTGCTGGGCAAGAATCGCCCCGGCTCGGTGTCCTTGTTGATGGGCCTGGGCGCGCTGCTCAATCTGGCGCTGAACCTGGTGCTGATTCCGGCATACGGCATTGTCGGCGCCGCCGCCGCATCATCGATCGCCTATCTGGCAGTGACCGTAGCCATGCTGGTGCTGTATTGCCGCTTGAGCGGCGTGCCGTTCTGGCAAACCCTGATCATCCTGCCCCGCGACGTGCTGCCGATGTGGTCGATGCTGCAGAGGAAGCCCGCATGAAAGGCCTGTACCTGCTGTTCGGTCTCGGCCTGTCGTTGGACGCTTTGGCGGCGTCGATGCGCTGGGGCGAGATTCGTGACGGCAGTCTGTTTCTGCAAACCGATCAGCCTGACAGCGTGACCGTGCGCTGGACCCCGGCGTGGCAAGCGGACGCCAACGAAGAGCAGCTGTACCTGCTCGACGGTCGCGGTAAATTGCTCGGCGAACGCTTGATCAAGGCCAGCGAAACCCGCGGCAGTCAGACCTGGCCGCTGCTGCCCGGCGCGGCGAGTTATCGACTGGAAATTCCCGGCTACAGCTTCCGCCACTACCGCATCGAACACGATGCGCGCACCGTCGCCCTGTTTGCCCCGGCCAAAGTGCACTTCAGTGCCGAAAGCAAAAATGGCGACGTGCTGTATTTCAAAGTTGCAGCCGGTGAGCGCGCAGTGCTCGCCGGCAAATTCCATGGCGGTGTCACCGCGTTGCAGGCGCAGCGGATCGGCGACCACCAGGCGCTGACCCTCGCACTGAAGCCTTATCGCGCCTATTGGCAGTTCGATCAGATTGCATTGCCAGTCAGCCCCCGCGAGCAGGTCTGGCGTCTGCAACTGCAAGGCAGCGGCAAAGCGGCGTTCTGGCTCGACGGCACGGCCAATCTGTTTGCGCAGAATCCGCAGCAACTGCAACCGCTGCGTGAAGAGGTCGCAGAGGTGCGGCTGGTACTGCATGACAAAGTCCTCGGACGCACGCCGGATCTTGGCATCGCTCTGCCTTACGTGATGCCGCCAGCGGCCAGCCACGCGCTGCTCGATGCGCTGAAGCCGACGGCGGCGAGCTATTACAGTTTTGTCGACGTCACGGCGCAGAATCCGCAGTTCGAGGACGCATTCCGCCGGGTGTACCAGCAGCGTTTCGGCATCCGCAACGACATCACCTTGTTGGCCGGCAGTCAGCGTCAGGCCGATCTGCGCGCCGACGTGCAGAGCAACAGCGGCCTCGACGCCTGGCTGGCGAGCACCCGCGCCCTCGGCGGCAGCGGCACGCATTACATCGGCTTTGCCGACGAGCCCAATCTCAACTACTCCAGCTACGAGCAATATCTGGCGATTTTCACCAGCATGGCCCGTCAGGTGCGCAGCGACCCGGCCAACGCCCGCGCCGGTGTGCGTATCGCCATGCCGGCCAGCTCGCGACTGGTCAACGGCCCGTTCGCCGATAATGCGGCAGACAAGCGCGGAATCGATTGGGCACGGCGCCTGCTCAGCGAGTCAGCCGACCAGATCGATGCACTGGCCTGGCATGAATGGATGATTCGCGATCTGCTCGCCACACGCGTCTACCGCGACAGTGTGCGGCGCGCCGCCGAACTGGTCGGCCTCGACGCCAATGGTCAGCCGCGCAAGGCCTTGCTGCTCGATCAGACCAACCTGTCCAGCGGCTCCAGCCTCAGCCCCTACGATCAGGAAACCCACTACACCTCGCTGTGGTGGGCCTCAGTGGTGATCAATGCCTCGCAGGACGGTTTGCTGAGCATGCTCAACTGGTTTCAGGCCGCCGATGAGCCGCATTACCCCAAAGGCATGTTGCGCATATTGGGCGAGGATCGCTTCGAGCTGAAACCGGTCGGTCTGGCCCAGCAATTCATCGCCCGCCACTGGCTGCGGCAAGTGCTGCAACTGGATAACGACGCCTTCGAGGTGGATGTGCTGGCGATGGCCGGCGACGCGCAGCGCACGTTGCTCGGAGTGAACAAAGGGACGCGCCTGCAACGCGTCGATCTGAGCGGCGCCAGGTGCCCGCTGAACCGTGGCGCCCTGCGTTACTTCGGCGCCGACAATCGCAGCCGCGACGCACCGTTTGCCTGCGACAACGGGCGCCTGCGTTTCGAACTGCCGGGACAAACCCTGTTTGCCCTGAGCTGGAGCGCTTCATGAGCCGCCCTTCGATGCTCTGCCGCGCGGGCTTGATGCCGCGCATGGCACCCTCATCAGGAGAAGAGACCATGGATGTTTTGCAAAAACTCAGCGGACATATTCGTCGTAAAGGCCTGCGAGCGACCTTGGGCAAGATCCGCAAACTGTACATTTTTTCCCATCAGCAACTGCTATGGATGGAGCGCGACCTGGTCAGCCCGGTGCCGCCGCACCGCCTCAAACCCTATCCGCCACTGCGCGTGGTCAGGATTACGGCGGACAACGCCAGCGCTTTCGCGCGTTACTTTGGCGACCGTGTCGGCACGATGGCCGAGCTGGCCAAAGAGGGCCACACCGGGCACATGCATGTCGACGAGCAAGGCGATGCCGTAGCGTTTATCTGGGGTACGCCGCGGGATTATTTCGACCGGCATTACTACGGCTGCCGGTTCCCGGTGAAACCCGGTGAGTTCTTCGAGTTCGGTGGCGAACTGGCCCGGGCCTACTGGGGTACAGAGCTGTCGGTGGACCTGCAATTGCGCCTGTGGGAAGCCATGGCCGCCCAGGGCTGCCGCAAAGTGGTCGATGTCTGTGAGTCGACCAACATACCGGCGCTCAAGCTGCACCTGCGCATGAGCTATACCGAACAACAGCGGATCATGAATATCTACACGCTGTTCGGTCGCTGGCGCTTCTATCGCGAAACCCGCTACAGCGGTTCGCGCCTGGCAGCGCTGGGTAAAACTTCCCGTCCACCTGTCAACGCAACGGCGGCCTGAACCTATGGTGATGCGATTCGAATGGCGCACGTCCCTGTGCGCCGCCGACTTCCCGGCAACCGCGTATGAAACGCTGCGCCTGGGCGTGAGCGACCATACGCCGTTCAACAATCTCGGCTGGTTGTGCGCGGCCGAACAGGCTTTGGCCGAGGATCAGCGCCTGCACATTCTGCTCGGTTGGGAAGCCGCAGAACTGCGTCTGTGCCTGCCGCTGGTGGCCAGCCGCGAGCGCTTCGCCGGCGTGCCGTTTCGGGTCTTGCATCACTTGGGTTATCCGCTGGCCGATCGTCTGGCTTTGCTGTCACTGCTCGGCGGCGAGGACATGCACGAGGCGCTGCTGCTGATTCGCCAGCGCCTGCCCCATGCACTGTTGCAACTCAATGAGCTGTCGGAACCTGCGGGTGAAGAAAGTGCCGTCACCGCATGGATGGCGCGCAGTTCCACTGCCGAACGGCGCCTGAGCTGCCGGGTGCCGGTGCATCTGATCAGCGAAGCCGACCATCAGGAAGTCTCCGGCGACCCGCGCTACAAACTGCGCCGGGCTCGCAAACGGATCGCCGCGTGCGGTGCGCAGATCCGCCGGATCACTCCAGATGCGCTGAGCATGGCTGCCTTGTTGCAGACCATCAGCGAAGTCGAGGCGGTGAGCTGGAAAGGCGATGAAGGCGTCGGTATTTTCGCCACAGCGCGCAGCCGCCAATGGATCGAACGCGCCTTCACCGCCCTCGCCGGCCAAGGCCTGGTGCGCGTGGTGATGCTCGAGCTGAACGGCCGCTGCATCAGCTATCGCCTCGGCCTGCTCGAACAGGGCCGGCTCTACGATTACAACCTCGCCTTCCTGCCGCAATACGCCGACCTTGGCAGTGGCCGGGTGTTGCTGGAGGAATGGATTCGCTGGGGCCTGGATGAGCACTGGCACTGGATCGATGCCTCGCGGGTCAGCCTGGAAAACTCCAGCCATCAACTGCACGAACGCATGACCGGGCAGCTGGAACACTGGCGCTGGAGTTTCTATTCGTGGCGCCCAAGTGGGCTGGCATTGGGTCTGGCGCTGCGCATCTGGTATCGCTGCAAGCCCGCCGTGCAACAGTGGCGGGCCCGCCGTGCAAACAAAAAACCTGCAGCGCTGGTGCAACCTGTCGCAATCACTCCGGAGGGCGGCCATGCCTCGCCAAGTCATAGTCAACGCTGATGACTTCGGTCTCAGCGCCAACGAAAACGCAGTGATCTTCGCTGCCTTCCAGGCCGGCCTGATCAGCTCAGCCACGTCCATGGCCAACATGCCGGCGTTTGAAGCCGCCTGCACCATGGCTCGCCATCCGGCGCTGCAAGGGCGGATCGGCCTGCACTTCAACCTGACCTACGGACGCCCGCTGAGCCAGGCGATCCTGGGGCGGCGGACCTTCTGCGATGGCAACGGCGTGTTCGACCTCAACCTGCCCCGCCACAGCCTGTGGCTGGGCCGCGCAGACCGTGACGCGGTGCGCGCCGAGTTGCAGGCGCAATGGCAACGCTGCGTTGATCACGACATGCGCCCGAGCCATATCGACTCGCACCAGCACGTACACAACATCTGGCCGATCGGCGAAATCGTCGCGAAGTTTGCCGCCGAGCAAGGCGTACCGATCCGGCTGGCGCGCAACCTCGGGCTCAACCTCACGCTGCCCAAGCGCCTATTCAAGGGTTTGCTCAATGGCCGTTTGCAGAGCCTGGCGCGGGTCACCGCCGACTACGTCTGCACCCCGGTCGACGTGCGCAATGCCAGCGTCCCCAGCGACGGCGTGCTGGAAATCGTCGCCCACCCGACCCGCCTCGGCGTCGATTTCGGTGATGCCTATCTCGACTCCGGCGAGTCGTTGAGCGAGGTACTCGAACAGGGTTTGAGGGGCGTCGCGCGAGTCTCGTATGCCGACCTCAGCCGAGAAGAAACACAGGGTGCCACGGCGCTCGAATGAATCACCGCTGTAACGACACTCACCACAACATCCGGGCCAAGACCCTGGAGGGGCATCATGAGCATCATCACCAAAGTGCAAGATCGCATCAGACACAAAGGCCTGAGCCGCACCGTCGGGACGTTGTGGAAACGCTACGTGTTCTTCCACTGGGAACTGCTGTGGATGGAGCGCGACCTGGTCAGCCCGGTGCCGCCGCACAAACTGCGCCCGTATGAAGGTCTGCGCAAAGTCGACATCACCGCGCAGAATGCCGTGGCGTTCAGCAAACACTTCGGCGACCGTGTCGGCACCATGGCGGAACTGGCTGCCGAAGGCCACACCGGGCACATGTACCTGGACGCCGATGGCCACGCCGTGGGCTTTATCTGGGGCAGCATTCGCGACTACCACGACCGCCACTATTACGGCTGCACTTTCCCGGTCAAACCCGGCGAGTTCTTCGAATTCGGCGGCGAAATGATCCGCGCCTACTTTGGCAGCAGTCTGTCGGTGGACGTGCAGGTCGCACTGTGGCAAGCGATGGCGGCGCAGGGTTGCACCAAGGT
Source organism: Pseudomonas sp. GXM4 (assembly GCF_008923895.1). NCBI lineage: Bacteria > Pseudomonadati > Pseudomonadota > Gammaproteobacteria > Pseudomonadales > Pseudomonadaceae > Pseudomonas > Pseudomonas sp. GXM4. The sequence continues at coordinate 52,810 of NZ_WBRZ01000004.1, read as the reverse complement.
GGTCGACGTCTGTGAAACCCATAACATCCCGGCGCTGAAACTGCATATCCGCATGGGTTATCAGGAACAGGGCCGGGTGACCCACGTCTACTGCCTGTTCGGCCGCTGGAAATTCTTCCGCGAAACCCGCTATGAAGGGTCACGCCTGGATCCGCTGCGCAAACCGGGCCGGCCGGTGGTGAGTGCCGCGGCGCAGGCTTGATCCGGTCTTGTGAAATGTGGCGGTAGCAAGGCCGCCATCGCGAGCAGGCTCGCTCCGACATTGGAATGCAATTCCCTGTGGGAGCGAGCCTGCTCGCGATGAGGCCAGTAGCTGCACCCGCAGCTCTCACAAGCGATTGGCTGGTTGCCTACAAACTGTGACGACACTTCCAACATTCGGAAAAGACTTGGCCGACTGTTTATCTTTATCCACTTGGATAGAGTCAAGCACGACATCGGGCGCGACAAATCCTCACAAAGCGCAGACATCCGACGCGCACAAAAAATGGCAAAGGAGGTTTAACCATGAGCCAGACTTTGACGAATTTCGACATGGTCGCGCTGCTCGACAGTGATGAAGCCATCAGTGAGTATCTGTCACAGGTGCTTGCAGACGGAGACAGCGAAGAATTCCTTCGCGCAATCGGCTACGTGTTAAAGGCGCGAGGAATGACGCAGATCGCCAAGGATTCAGGCATGGGTCGTGAAAGTTTGTACAAGGCTTTTGCTCCCGGAGCGAAGCCGCGCTTTGACACAGTGTTGAAGGTGATTCATGCGTTGGGCATTGATCTTTATGCGCAGCCGGGGCACGTACTCAATCGCGCCGTTACCTGAATTTTGTAGCGGTCGCAAGGCCGCCATCGCGAGCAGCCTCGCTCCTACACTGGATAGTCGCCGTACGCGAAACCAATGTGGGAGCGAGCCTGCTCGCGAAGAGGCCAGCCGTCGCAAAAAAGGTTCTCAGGCCTTGCTCGCCACCAGGCTAAAGCACATCGGCAGCTGCGCCTGCTGGTTCAGGTAGCAGTCATACACCTCTTCCCGATTCGAATGCGCATATTCCTGAAAATCCACAATGCTCAGCCCCGCTCCAATGGCGCCGCTGAAGATCGCGCCCAGCGTATGCACGAACCAGTACGACTTTGCCGCCGGCTGCTCGACTTTACCTACGTAAACGATCGGCTCTTGCTGCACAAACGGCTCGACACGGAAATACGAGCTGGCGAGGCGGTAGGGATCTTCAGCCTGCGGATCAACCATCTCCAGAAACGGATGGGTTTCGTAGATCACCAGTTTGCCGCCCGGCTTGAGCACCTGCGCGACATGACGGAAGAATTCGCCGATGTCAGGCATCCAGTTGAGTACCCCGATGGTGATCAGGGCTACGTCGAAGCGGTTATGCAGCGATGCGGGCAGATGGTGGATGTCGCTCTCGACGAATTCGGCAGTATGCGGCGAGCGGCTGTTGAGCTCGCGGGCCTGCTCAAGAAACGCTGCCGATTGATCGACGCCGACGACACTGCGCGCACCCAGCGCAAACAGCGACAGGCTTTCCCGACCGTTATTGCAGCCCAGTTGAATCACGTCTTTGCCGTCGACGTCCAGCAAGCCGCGCAAAGTGTCATCAAGGCAGCAAAACTCTGCCTGCGCGACATCGCTGAGCAATGCCTGCCAGTCCGGTGAGTCCTGATGATGACGGGCGGAATCGTTCCACGCCTGTCGATTGCTTTCGATGGCGGTTTTGGGGGTGGGCACTTCCATGGCGCTGCTCCGGGTGATGCTCGTGATTGAGCGGCGTGAGTCTAGAACAGACCCGGAGTTGGGGTTGTTGCGATGTTGTAAGCGCGATTCTGGCGATGAATTATCGTTCTTCGCGAGTGTGCCAAAGGCGCAGCAGGTAGATAGTCGAATCGACAATTTCGTAGCGCATTTCGTAGTGCCCGACCAGAACCCTTCGAACATCTCGCGGTTCAAATTCTTCCAGACGTTCACCCAAGCGCGGATTGGCTAGCAGCATTATCGGAGCGGCGGTCAGCTGTTGCACAGTGCGCGCAGCGGCAGGTTGATTAACTGCTGCCAAAAACTCATAAAGCCTGGTCAGGTCGGAAAGCCCTTTGCTGGTCCACTTCAACTCCATATCAAAGTGGAGCCTTGAGAGGCGTATCGGAACTCAAGCTGTCCGCCCATGCCTGCACTGATTGATGATCGATAACGCGCCCGGCGTCCACATCAGCCAAGGCTTCGCGCGTCAAACGGCTGCGCTCTTCCTCTTGATCAATCCAGGCGCTCAGGGCCTGTTTCACAATCCAGTTACGCGAGCGTTCCAGACGCTCAGCCATCAGATCGACCTTTTCGGCCAATTGCACGGGTACATGGGCAGTCACGGATCGGGTTTTCATTGGCGCGGCCATGTCAGTTGACTCCTTGAGATTGCGGGCAGCGGGGGTTCACCGTTGATCAGAGTAATCCTGCCCCCTTGTGTTCGCTCAGCTTTGATACAAATTGAATCAAAGTTAATCATAACTGCCCATGCACCGCTATTTGGCCCGACAGAACGCGATACTCGACGGTAAATAAAATCAAAGATTCACATGACTCTGGTTAAGCCGCTCACGCAAAAACTCCACCAGCGCCTGCACCGGCCGCGAAGCCTGGCGATGCTGCGGATAAACCGCCGACAGGGTCAGTGGCTCCGGGCGTAAATCATCCAGCACTGGCACCAGCCGCCCGTCCTTCAGCGCCGCGCCGACGATGAAGGTCGGCAGATAAGTAATTCCCATCCCCTGCACCGCGGCGTCCCGCAGCAGTTCGCCGTTGTTGACGCGCATGCGCCCGGTGACGTTGATCAGCAGCGGTTTGCCCGGAGCTTCGTTGAAGCGCCATTGCACCGAGCGACCGTGGCCGTAAGGCAGGCAATCGTGGCTGTGCAGGTCTTCGGGTCTGAGTGGTGTGCCGCGTTCGGCGAGGTAGGCCGGGCTGGCACAGTAGACCCGTTCGATGCTGGCGATGCGCCGGGCGATCAGTGTCGAGTCTTCCAGCACGCCGATGCGCAGGGCCAGGTCGTAACCTTCGCCGAGCAGGTCGACCGGGCGATCGCTTAAATCGACCTCGACGGTGACTTCGCGATAACGCTGCAGGAACAACGGCAGCAGACAACCCAGATGCGCCACCGCGAACGACAGCGGCGCGCTGAGGCGAATCGTGCCGCGCGGCTCGGCGGTTTCGCCGGCGATGCCCTGCTCGACCTGCTCGACTTCTCCGAGCAAACGCAACGCCGATTCGTAATAGCTCTGCCCCAGGGGGGTGACGTCGAGGCGGCGGGTCGAGCGGTTCAACAAGCGCACACCGAGGCGCTCTTCCAGTTGCATCAAACGGCGGCTGACGAACTGCTTGGACAGCCCCAACTGATCGGCCGCAGCGGTGAAGCTGCCGGAGTCCATGACCTGGCAAAAAATACGCATGTCTTCGAACGGGTTCATTGTCACTCTCTGGTGGACAGTTAAACGCTTTATAGCCGCTTTTTCGCTTTTCAGCAGCCCATTAATCTGTGCTCACGGTTTGAAAACAACCCTGAACACAAAGAGCTGCCGAAGGCAGCCATCTGATCGTTGGGACGCGGAGCGTCCCCGGCTGCATTCCCACGCAGAGCGTGGGAACGATCAGAAAATCAAAATCATTCAAAAGGATTTCCACCATGAACATCGTCAAGAAAACCCTCGCCGCGTCGCTCCTCGCCCTCTCCGTCAGCAGCGCTTTCGCCGCTGGCAGCCCTGGCGTCGAACACAACACCCAAGCGTTCCTCGATGCCCTCGCCGCTGGCGGCGGTCGTCCGCTGGAGCAACTGAGCCCGAAAGACGCCCGTGCGGTGCTGACCGGTGCGCAGGCTTCGGTGAAGGTTGATCTGTCCGGTGTGGAAGTCAGCGACAAGGCGATCAAGGTCGATGGCCAGACCCTCAACCTGAAAGTGGTGCGCCCGGCCAAGGTGAAAGGCGAGTTGCCGGCGTTCATGTTCTTCCACGGTGGCGGCTGGGTACTGGGTGACTTCCCGACGCACCAGCGCCTGATTCGTGATCTGGTGGTCGGCTCTGGCGCCGTTGCGGTGTATGTCGATTACACGCCATCGCCGGAAGCGCAGTACCCGACGGCGATCAATCAGGCTTACGCTGCGACGAAATGGGTGGCCGAGCACGGCAAGGACATCGGTGTCGATGGCAAGCGTCTGGCGGTGGCCGGCAACAGCGTCGGCGGCAACATGGCGGCGGTCGTGGCGTTGATGGCCAAGGAGCAGAAAACCCCTGCCCTGCGCTTCCAGCTGTTGATGTGGCCGGTGACCAATGCGCAGTTCGACGACGGTTCGTACCAGCAATTTGCCGAGGGCCATTTCCTCACCAAGGGCATGATGCAGTGGTTCTGGGACAACTACACCACCAACCCGGCCGAGCGTGCGCAGATCCATGCCTCGCCGCTCAACGCCAGCAGCGAACAGCTCAAGGGCCTGCCCGCTGCGCTGGTGCAGACCGCCGAGTTCGACGTGCTGCGTGATGAAGGTGAAGGTTATGCGCGGCATCTGGATGCGGCCGGCGTGCCGGTGACCTCGGTGCGTTACAACGGGATGATTCATGACTTTGGTCTGCTCAATCCGCTGAGCCAGATTCCGGAGGTGAAAGCGGCGGTGCGTCAGGCGGCGGCTGAACTGAAGACTCATTTGAATCCATAAAAGCAAAAGATCGCAACCTGCGGCAGCGCCTACCCTGGAATACGATTCCCTGTAGGAACTGCCGCAGGCTGCGATCTTTTTTCTCACCAGCGTCGCGGAGTACCGGTCATGACTCTTTTCTACGCCCACCTGCTGTCCTGGAGCGCCGTCCTGCTCCTGCTCGACGCCGCACTCTGCCACTTCTCGCCCTTCAGCCACCGCGCGCCGCGAGTCGGCGTGCGTCTGGCGCTGTTTCTGGCGTTCAGCGCGCTGGTGATCAATGCCGGTGTCAGCCCGTTGCAGGCTCCGCTGTTCGCTGATGATCGCGTGGCACAACTGGGGGCGACCGCGCTGGGGATTCTCTGGTGGTTGTACGCAGCACGGGTGCTGACCGAAGTGATCGGCCTGGCGCTGATGCGCCGCATCGGTCACAGCGGACGCTTGCTGCAGGATGTCATCGGCGCGCTGGTGTTTCTGGTCGCCATTGTTGCGGCAGCCGGTTACGTGCTGGAGCTGCCGGTCAAAGGTCTGCTGGCCACTTCCGGGGTAGTCGCCATCGTGGTCGGTCTGGCGCTGCAAAGCACCCTCGCCGACGTGTTTTCCGGCATCGTCCTCAACACCACCAAGCCGTATCAAGTGGACGATCTGGTGATGATCGACGGCGTCGAAGGCAAGGTCTTCGATATCGACTGGCGCGCCACGCACCTGCTGACCAGCGCCGGCACCATGGCCGTCGTACCGAACTCGGTGGCGGCCAAGGCAAAGATCGTCAACCTCAGCCGGCCGAACAACATGCACGGCGTCTCGATCAGTATCAAGGTGCCGAACCACATTCGTCCGCGGCGGGTATTGGATGCCCTTGATCGCACCTTGCAGGGCAGCAGTTCTCTGCTGCTCAGCCCGGCGCCGAAAGCCGTGCTCAAAGAGGCCGGCGAAACCATGTCGGAATACGTTGCCAGCGGTTTCATCGCCGAGCTGGGCAAGAAGAGCGAAGTGCGCAATCAACTGTTCGACCTCGCCCACCGCCATCTCGAAGCGGCGGGTATTTCCCGGCATCCCGACGGCGTGATCGAACCGTCGAGCCGTGCTCGTGCATTGCTGGATGAGGTGAAGATTTTCCGTTCGCTGAGCAGTGAAGAGCGCGATCGCCTCGCTGAGTCGATGGTCGCGCAGCAGTACACGGCGGGTCAGGTGGTGCTGGATCTGGACGAGGTGCCGGACAGTCTGTTCGTGATCGCCACGGGCGTGGTCAGCGCGACGGTGCCGGACGGCAATGGCCAGACCGAGGCCGGGCGCATGGGGCCGAGCGAGGTCATGGGCGAACAGAGCATTCTTGCCGATACACCGTCGCAGGCGACGTTCACAGCACTGACGTCGAGCATCATTTATCGTCTCGACAAACAGTTGACCCGTGAGTGCATGGACAAGCGCAGCGAAGTCGGCCGGGCCTTGAACAAGTTGCAGGCGGTGCGTCAGCAGAACAGTCGCCTCGCGTTGATGGCCAAACCGGTGGCGGTGAAAAAAGGTGGTTTCTTGGGTTGGTTGCAAAAACGCTGATCTGAAACTTTGAAGATCAAAAGCTCACCCCCTCACCCCAGCCCTCTCCCCCTAAGGGGGCGAGGGTGAAAGGGAGCCGATCTCCATGCGTTTCAAGAGCGGAGCTCGGCTCGGTATTGCAGGTCGATGCAACTCTAGCAAACAACGCGGTCAGTCCCCTCTCCCTCCGGGAGAGGGCTAGGGTGAGGGGCTTTTGACTTTCGACCAGATTACTTGGCAGTGAACTTGGTGTAGCTGTTGATCAGGTTGCGATAGTTAGGCAGACGCTCGGACAGCAGATGCGCCAGGCCTTCCATGTCGTTGCGCCAGTCGCCCTGCAGCTCGCAGGCCACAGCGAACCAGTTCATCAGGTGTGCACCGGCGGCCGACATCCGCGCCCACGCTGCTTGTTGCACGGTGGTGTTGAAGGTACCCGACGAGTCGGTGACGACGAACACTTCGAAGCCTTCAGCGATCGCCGACAGGGTCGGGAAAGCTACGCAAACGTCGGTCACGACACCGGCGATGATCAGTTGCTTGCGGCCGGTGGCCTTGATCGCTTTGACGAAGTCTTCGTTGTCCCAGGCGTTGATCTGGCCTGGACGCTGGATGAAAGGCGCGTCAGGGAATTGCTCGAGCAGTTCCGGCACGATCGGGCCGTTGGGGCCTGCGTCGAAGCTGGTGGTCAGAATGGTCGGCAGCTTGAAGAACTTGGCGATGTCGCCCAGTGCCAGAACGTTGTTCTTGAACTCGTTTGGCGAGAAATCCTGCACCAGCGAGATCAGACCGGTCTGGTGATCGACCAGCAGGACGACGGCATCATCTTTGTTCAGACGCTTGTAAGGAACGCTCATGGCAAAACTCCTGGATGGATGGTTGTTACGGGAAGCGCCGGCCCTGATGACCGGCGCTTTTTTCAAACTCAGAACGCGAAGCAGGAACAGCCGAACGCGCCCCAGAAACCGGCGAAATCGCTGACCGGCGCATTCGACATCCGCGCTTTTTCATGGCTATGGGTGTGCACGGCGCATGGCCCGCTGCACTGGTGAACCTGCGCTTGCAACGGCGAGTTCGGGCGCCAGTGGCCCGGGACTTTGACTACCGGCGACCAGTCCGGCAGCACCGGAATCGAGCGCGGGCCGAGGTCTTCGAAGTCGCCGGCGGCGTAGACAATCTTGCCGCCGACCACGGTCATCACCGACTCGATCCACTTGATCGCTTCTTCTTCAACGCTGAAGAAGTCCGCGCTCAGTGCAGCGAGGTCTGCCAGTTGGCCGACACGGATCTGGCCTTTTTTGCCCTGCTCCGAGGAGAACCAGGCGCTGCCGTGGGTGAACAGTTCCAGCGCGGTGCTGCGTGGCAAGCCTTCTTCGTAGAGGGCCAGACCGCCAACGGTGCGGCCGCTGACCATCCAGTACAGCGAGGTCCACGGGTTGTAGCTGGACACGCGCGTGGCGTCGGTACCAGCGCCGACCGGTACACCTTCGGCGAGCATGCGCTTGATCGGTGGCGTGGCTTCGGCGGCTTGTTTGCCGTAGCGATCGACGAAGTATTCACCCTGGAACGCCATGCGATCCTGAATCGCGATGCCGCCGCCCAGCGCTTTCACGCGCTCGATGTTTTGCGGAGTGATGGTTTCAGCGTGGTCGAAGAACCACGGTAGACCGTTGAACGGAATGTCGCGGTTGACCTTCTCGAACACATCGAGCATACGGCTGATCGATTCGTTGTACGTGGCGTGCAGACGGAACGGCCAGCGCTGCTCAACGAGGTGGCGCACCACCGGTTCCAGTTCCTGTTCCATGGTCTGCGGCAGGTCCGGGCGCGGTTCGAGGAAGTCTTCGAAGTCGGCGGCGGAGAACACCAGCATTTCGCCGGCGCCGTTGTGGCGCAGGTAGTCGTCGCCCTGATGCAACTTGACGCTGCCGGTCCAGTTCTGAAAATCGGTCAGCTCTTCTTTCGGCTTCTGGGTGAACAGGTTGTAGGCGATGCGTACGGTCAACTGATCGTCTTTGGCCAGTTGCTCGATCACCTGGTAATCGTCCGGATAGTTCTGGAAACCACCACCGGCGTCGATCGCACTGGTCAGGCCGAGACGATTGAGTTCACGCATGAACTGGCGGGTCGAGTTGACCTGGTATTCCAGTGGCAGCTTCGGCCCCTTGGCCAGTGTGGAGTAGAGAATCATCGCGTTCGGCCGCGCGACCAGCATGCCGGTCGGGTTGCCGTTGCTGTCGCGCACGATCTCGCCGCCCGGCGGGTTCGGCGTGTCGCGGGTGTAACCGGCCACGCGCAGGGCGGCGCGGTTGAGCAGCGCACGGTCGTAGAGGTGCAGGATGAACACCGGAGTATCCGGCGCGGCCTGGTTGATTTCTTCCAGGGTCGGCATGCGTTTTTCGGCGAACTGGAATTCGTTCCAGCCACCGACTACGCGCACCCATTGCGGGGTTGGCGTGCGATCAGCCTGGTCCTTGAGCATGCGCAGCGCGTCGGCGAGCGATGGCACGCCTTCCCAGCGCAGTTCGAGGTTGTAGTTCAGACCGCCGCGAATCAGGTGCAAGTGCGAGTCGTTGAGGCCAGGGATGACGCAGCGGCCCTTCATGTCGACCACTTGTGTGGCGCTGCCTTTGAGGGCCATGGCCTCGGCATCGTTACCGACGGCAACGAAGCGACCGTCCTTGATCGCCACCGCACTGGCCAGTGGTTTTTCCCGGTCTACGGTATGAAACTGGCCATTGAATAAAATCAGATCGGCGCTCATCGCAGTTCCTCAAGCGAAAGTGAAAAGAAGCAAACCCCGCTCAACGCGGCGAGGTTTCTTGGGAATCGAGGTGTTCATGGGCCTGACTGGCTTCCAGCCACGGGGTGAACAAACGGGTGACCGGCGGCATCACCACGTAGACCACCGAGAGGACGATGGTCAGGGTGATCAGGAACGTGGCGACCACGTAGTTGGACAGAAGCGGATGCAGCGCCAGCAACGGCCCCCAGATCAGCGGCACCAGCAGGGTGTGCGGCAGAATCACTAACAGGGTGACGACAGCCTGCTTCCAGCGCGGCGGTGGCGAGCCGGCTTCGGCCAGCGGTGTGAACCAGAATTCATTGACCGGCGCGACTTCGGTCTGATCGCCGTCGGCCAGCATCGGTGCGGCTTCAGCCACCAGCGCCTGACGCTCGGAGGATTCCAGCCAGCCCTGCATCGCTTCGGTGGAGCTGAAGCGCAATACGCACGTGTAGAAATCCAGACGCCCGCGCTTGCCGCGCACCACGTCCACACCCAAATGCCCTTCCCGCTGCCCGGCAACACGCACGATGTTGCGCAGCCATGCTTCATAGGCCGATTCGAAACCGGCCTTGACCGAGTGTTTGATGATCAACGTGACGGTCTCATCGGCCCCCGGTGCTTGTGAATTGAGGACTTCAGGCATAACGCAGCACTCCGGGCAAACGAACAGGAATCGCCAGCCGTCCGGGCCCGGCGATCAATACGGTGGTGAAAAGAATCAACAGCAACCAGCCAAACTGCCCCTCAGCCACACTCCATTGCGGATGCACGACCAGCAGCGCCACGAGCAGTACAAAGAGAATAGGCAAGCAGGCCAAACGCGCCAGCACACCGGCGACGATCAGCAACGGGCAGAGGACTTCGGCGAAGATCGCCAGGATCAGGGTCAGGTGGGCGCCGAGATGGAACGGGTCTTCGATCAGTTGCAACTGCGCGGTGAAGTCCAGCAGCTTGGGCAAGCCGTGCACCCACAACAGAAACAACCCGCCGCTGACCCGCAGGAACAGCAACCCGATGTCGCGCGCCTGTTCATCCCTCGTAGCAATCATGACCCGACCCTTTGAATGTCATTGACGGGAATCATGCCAAGGCCGGGGCGGAAGAAATTGGATGGGTGTGCTTAGTTGCTTTTCAGACCACGGAATTCCCTGTGCTTGATCGTTCCCACGCTCTGCGTGGGAATGCAGCTCGGGACGCTCCGCGTCCCATCCAACGCCGAACGCGGAGCGTCCGTTGAGGCATTCCTTTGCTGCGCGTGGGAATGATCAGCATCTGAGATCGGCGCAAGGATTTATATCGCAGGAATATCCAGCGGCGCCGCCATGAACTGGCTGATCCGCGAGCGCAGCCATTTCTCTGCCGGGTCGTTGTCGTGCACCCCGCTCCACGCCATGGACAATTGCGCGGCATCGATCGGGAATGGCGGATCTTCGGCACGCAGGGCGCAGCCTTCAACAAGGGCACAGGCGGCGTAATCCGGCACCGTGGCGATCATCTCGGTACCGGCGAGCAAGGCGCGCAAGCCGCTGAACTGCGGTACGCCGAGAACGACTCGGCGGCAACGGCCGATCTTGGCCAGATCCAGATCGATATTGCCGCTCAGATCACCGGAGAACGACACCATTGCATGCGGACGTTCGCAATATTCGTCCAGCGTCAGCGGCCCCGGACGGTCGTCGCCGCGCAGCACTTTGCAGGGAATATCACGCAGCTTCTTGCGCTTGGCATTGGCCGGCAGATCCGTGGTGTAGCTGACGCCCACGGAGATTTCTCCAGAGGCCAACAGCGCCGGCATCAACAGGTAGTTGGCGCGGCGTACCACCACGACAATCCCCGGCGCCTCCTGCTGAAGCTGGCGCAACAGCGGCGGAAACAGACCGAACTCGGCATCGTCCGACAGACCGATGCGAAACACGTCGCAACTGCTGGCCGGTTCGAATTCCTTGGCGCGGCTGACCGCGCCGGAAATCACGTCCATTGCCGGTTGCAATTCCTTGAGGATCGCCAGCGCCCGCGCTGTCGGCTCCATGCCGCGACCGTTGCGCAGCAGCAACGGATCGTCGAACAGATCACGCAAGCGCCCCAGTGCAGCACTGACCGCCGGCTGGCCCATGAACAGTTTTTCCGCCACACGGGTCAGATTCTTTTCGAACATCAGCGCTTCGAAAATCACCAGCAGGTTCATGTCGACGCGGCGCAGATCGTTACGGTTCATGGGTGTGGTTTCCTTATCGGTGTCAGACGCTTTTTGCCACAGGCGTTGGGCACTTTACTCGATCAATGGCACTTTCGCCGCGCGTTTGTAGGGGCCGTACTCCACCGGCACCCATTGGAAATGTTTGCCCTCGGCGGTGATGTGGCCGATGCCCGGGAACGGCAGATGCGCTGCCGTCACCCAGGTCTTGCTCGCTGCCGCAGCACTGAACACTGCCTGACGACTGCTGATCGCTTGCTGACTGTTGACGTCGAAACCGATCGACACTTCCGGGTGCAAAAACTGCACCGCCAGGTTATGCACCAGATCGCCCATGAACACGATGCTCTGCTGCTGCGAATTGAAGCGATATGTGGTGCTGCCCGGCGTGTGGCCGGCTTCCAGGGTTGCTTCGACCAGTCCCGGCAGTGGTGACTGCCCGGCGGCGAACGTCTTGAAGCGGCCAGCGGCAACATAGGGCGTCGTAGAGTCCTGGGCTATCTTGAAAAACTCTTTGGCGCCGGCCGGAGCCTTGGCCAGTGCTCCCGGATCAAGCCAGTAATCGGCCTCGGCCTTGGCCGCATAGACGGTGGCATTGGCGAACAGCGGCTTGTTCTCTGCATCGACCAGACCACAGACGTGATCGAGGTGCAGGTGCGTCAGCAGAATCGTGTCGACCTGTTCAGGCTTGTAACCGGCGGCCTGCATGTTGGCCGAGAGTTGGCCTGCGGTGGCGCCGATGCACTGTCCTGCGCCCGTGTCGACCAAAATCAGTTGTTTGCCGGTGTTGACCAGAAAGGCATTGAACGCCGTCTGCACGCCCGGGGTTTCAATCGAACGGCGCGCAAGCAGTGCGCGAATCTGACTCTGGCTCATGCCCTGCAACAACTTCGGCGACAAATCGTTGTAACCGTCGAACAACGCGGTGACTTCGTAATCGCCCACCGCCAAGCGGAAATAACCCGGCGCCTGAGTGCCCACCTGTGGTGCCTGCGCCATCGCGCCGGACATTGCCAGCATGACCGCCAAGGCCGTTGCTGCTTTCACCAAACCTTTCATTGCATTCCCCTTTGAACCTGGCCAACGGCGGCCGTGCTTTGTCGACATCGTCGCGCAAAGCGCCGGGCGCTGACTTGCAAGGATGTGCTGAGTTCCAGCCTGAGCGAGGAAATTAACAACGATTAACTCGTCAGTCTCAAGGCATCGCCCAACAATGAAGCCCTCTGCGCAGCGTTGCTTTTTTGACCTGAGGGAATGCGCCGACCGTGCCTTCCCCACCGACACGGACCTTGGCCATGGCTTATCTACAGCAATCCGTCGCCCTCGCCCCTGCCAGCGAACCGCGTAAAAACACGACTGGCGGACTCAGTCCGCAGCGCGAACGCCAGATCAAACAGTTGATCCTCGATCGCTTGGGCGAAAGCCTCGAAGTAGCTGAGCTGGCCCGGGCATGTGCACTGTCACGCAGTCATTTCTCCCGCGCATTCAAGTGCAGCACCGGCCTGTCGCCACAGGACTGGATCCGCGCCCAGCGCCTGGCTCGGGCCAAGTTGCTGATCCAGCACACCGACCTCAGCCTGACGCAGATCAGCCTGGAATGCGGCTTCTGCGATCAGGCGCACTTCTGCCACATGTTCACCCGCAGCGAGGGCATCAATCCCTTCGCCTGGCGCTGTCGAGTCATGGGCAGACCGAAAAACACCGCAGCGCAGCCTGCGATGTTTTGACTGCTGCCGTTACGCCACCCGTTGCACTGATGCTCAAACCTGAGGATTATGCCCGGACACCCCGGATCAGACGGCCTGCGCATGCGCCAGGGACTGATTCGCCCTGTCCGCCGCATCACCGCAGGAGCGCGCTGTTGAGCTTTTCCCCGAATCAGGCCATTGCGTTTGGCCCCTATCGGATTCATCCCGGGCAACGATTGCTACTTGAAGGCCAACAGCCTTTGCGCCTGGGACGGCGGGCGATGGACATCCTCCTGATTTTGCTGGCCCATGCCGGTGAAGTGGTGAGCAAACAGCAATTGATGGCCGGGGTCTGGCCAGACAGCGTCGTCGAAGACATCAACTTGCGCGTGCACATGGCGGCCCTGCGCAAAGCGCTTGGCGATGGGCAGAACGGCCAGCGCTACATCGTCACCGTGGCGCAGCGCGGCTACAGCTTTGTCGCACCGTTCGTGCTCGACAGCATCGAAGCAACGCCTGCGGTCGCCGCGCCCCGGCACAACCTGCCGCTGCGTCGTACGCGGATGATTGGTCGCCAACCCCTGATCGATCACTTGATTACGCAACTGCCGCGCCGACGCTGCATCACTCTGGTCGGCCCCGGCGGCATTGGCAAGACCACCGTCGCCCTGCGCGTCGCCGAACAATTGCTCGACCAGTATCGCGACGGCATCCGCCTGGTGGACTTGGCGCCCATCGCCGATCCCGCACTGATCGGCTCGCATCTGGCGACGCTGCTTGATCTGTCCGCGCCAGAAGGCGATGCGCTGGCTGGTCTGGTCGACGGCCTGCGAGAACGGCAAATGTTGTTGGTGATCGACAACTGCGAGCACTTGATCGATGCGGTCGCGTCGCTCAGCGAGCAGATTCTGCGGGGAGCGCCAAAGGTGCATATCCTCGCCACCAGCCGCGAGAGCCTGCGCGCGGAGGGCGAATTCGTGCAGCGTCTGGAATCGCTCGAATGCCCGTCCATGTCGACGCCGATGGAGCCGGCCGAGGCGCTGGGCTTTGCTGCGCTGCAATTGTTTGTCGAGCGCGCGACCGCGGCGCGGGAAAGCTTTCAACTGAGTCGCGCCGAGCTACCGCAGGCGATCGAAATCTGCCTGCGCCTGGACGGCATTCCGCTGGCGCTGGAACTGGCCGCCGCGCAGGTCAGCGAATTGGGCATGGACGGATTGCTCAAGCAATTGCGCGAGGGGTTGCCGCCATTGTCGGCCGGAGACCACAGCAGCGCCGAGCGCCACCTGACCCTGCGCGCAACGATGGACTGGAGCTTCAACCTGCTCAACGCCTGCGAACAAACCTGTCTGCGGCGACTGGGAATATTTCGCGGCAGCTTCACCCTCGCCTCGGCGGCAGCGGTGGTCATCGGCCAACAGATCGATCCCGGCGCGGTGTTCACCGCTGTCACGCAACTGGTGGCGAAATCCCTGCTGAGCGTCGAAGTGGGCGACGAAGATGTTTTCTATCGCTTGCTCGACACCACGCGCCACTACGCACTGGAAAAACTCGAGCAGGCCGACGAGCTCAGCGCAACCCGCCAACGCCACGCCCAGCGCTGCCTGACACTGATGCAGCAGGCGCAGGCGGATTGGGACAATACTCCGACTGTATTGTGGATGGAGCGCTATGCCAGGGGGCTGGAGGATTTGCGCGCGGCGCTGGACTGGAGCCTCGACGGGCCGGGCCCGGATGAGCTGGGTGTGCAACTGGCAGCCGCGTCGGCACCGTTGTGGCAGGAGCTGTCGTTGCTGCGCGATTACAGCCGCTATGTGCGCCGGGCACTGAGTCTGCTGGAGGCTTCGCCAGCAGGCTCGCTCCTGCCGCCCTGCCCTCGCCTGCAAATCGCCTTGAAACTGGCGCTCGGCAGCGCCAGCTACCACACCTGGGGCGGCACGCCACAAACCATCCAGGCCTTCATCGACGCGTGCCGCTTAGCCGAAGAACACGGTGACTTGGCCGGGCAACTGCGGGCGATATCGGGGCATATGGCGGTCAATCTGAGTTGCGGGCATTACCGCATGGCGCTGGCGCAGAGTGAGCAATTTGATCGCATCGGCGTGCACGGCGAGCCATTGCTGTCGCTGAGCACGCATCGCTTGCGGGTGCTGGCCCTGCATTATGCCGGCGACCAACCGCAGGCCCGCGTACATGCCGAGCAGGTGCTGCAACGCATGGCCCACAGCGGCCATCTCAATCGTTTCACCCATGGCTTTGGCGTGCAGTACGACCAAAGCGTCGCTTCGCTGACGGTGCTGGCTCGCGTGCTGTGGTTGCAGGGTCTGCCAGAACAGGCATGGCGCGCGGCACGGCAGGCGCTGGATATTGCCGTGCAGATCGACCATGGCACATCGATCTGTTACACCCTGGCGCTGGCCAGTTGTCTGATCGCCCATTACAACGGTGACGCCGCTAACGCCCGCGCGCTCCTGCAATTGTTGCTGGAGCAGTCGCAGAAGCATTCGGTGCTGCTGTTCAATAATTGGGCGCGGCAGTATGCGCAGGTGATCGATCCGGATAATGCCGTGCCCGTACCAGCACAGAGCAGCGGTCTGATTCGGGAAGTGATGGTTACGCTGGATGAGCGTTTTGTCGATGAGGCACTGGTGGAGCGCGCGCGCAATGGCGATGCGGGATGGAGTGCAGCGGAGATATTGCGGGCGCGGGCGGCGGCATTGTTGAAGGGTTCATCCTGTGGGAGCGAGCCTGCTCGCGAATCGGCCGGCTCAGACACCGCTGAAACCCGAGAAGCCGAACAAACCCTGCAACAAGCTCTGGCCATCGCCAGAAGCCAGGGCGCCCTCGCTTGGGAACTGCGCAGCGCCACGGACCTTGCGCAGTTATGGCAACGCCAGTCCCGCCATCGCGAAGCATGGGATTTGCTCAGCCCTCTCTACCAGCGCTTCACCGAAGGCTACGCCACACCGGACTTGCGCAAGGTCCGCCTGCTACTCGACAGCCTGCGCGAGCAGTGCCCGGCCTGAAGCGTTGCGCGCTCTGCTGAGATAGCGCGCATGACGCTGTTGCAGTTCGAGCCTGTCGTCGCTGCGCTCAAAGCGGTCACGAGCATAGCGGCGCACGGTGTTGAGCATCCAATAGCGCGCCGTCGCCCGGTTGGGCTCTTGAATGAGCAACGACTTGCGCGCCAACCCTTCGATAAACGCGCTCAACCTGGATCCCGCCAGATCCACGCTGCTGATCACGCTCAGTGCCGCCTCCAGGGTAAAGCCCGTGCTGAACACCGACAGCCGCAGCAGCACACGCTGTTCCATTTCCGTCAGGTACTGGAAGCTCCAATCGATCGCAGCGGCCATCGACTGATGGCGCGGCTCCGCGGTGCGCCGTCCTTGGCCAAGCAACTGCAGACCGTTTTCAACCTGTGCCTGTAAACCGATCAAGCCCAGCGCGTCGATCTGCGCAGCGGCGAGCTCGATCGCCAGCGGCAGACCGTCCAGTTGGCGGCAGATTTCGCGCACACCCGGCAAATCCTGTTGGCGCAAACTGAAGCCCTGCTGCCGCGCTCGCGCGCGATTGACGAATAACTGCACCGCCGGATAGCCCATGGCTTCTTCGACGGTGTTCAATGTCGAGCGCTTGGGAATCGCCAGCAGCGGCACGTAATGAACGGCTTCCTGTGGAATGTGCAAGGCTTCGCGGCCGGTGACCAGAATCGACAGGCGAGGCGCGGCATGCAACAGGGTCTCTACCAGAACCGCGCAACTGTCGCGCTGGTGATCGCAGTTATCCAGCACCAACAATGCGTGCCGGCCCGTCAGTCTGACAAAGTCTGTATTCAGGGCGTGCAACAGGTGGTCGAGCAAGGGTTTGTCATCTTCGAGCCTGGCAAGGTCGACCCACCAGGCGCCATCACGAAAGTATTGCAGCAGCAACTCCGCCACGCGCAGTGCCACAGTGGTTTTGCCAACACCCGGCGCACCGGTAATGGTCATCAAGCGGCACACCGGCATTTGTCGAACCAGACTACCGATCAGGGCGTCGCGCCCACTGACTGGCGTCAGTCGTGCCGGAAGATTGTGCAGTGGCGTGAGGGCGGCAGCGGGCATGTGCAGCGCATCACTTGTGCCCTGCTCCACCGGGGCGACAAAACTGTAGCCGCACTGCGCCACGTGAATGATGTAACGCTGGCCGTTGGTGCCGTCGCCCAGTGCGCGGCGCAACGCCGCGATGTGCACCCGCAGGTTGATCTCTTCGACGATCGATGTCGGCCACACACGAGCAATCAACTGCTCTTTGCTGACTACCTCGCCCGCGTGTTCGAGCAGCACCTGAAGAATGTCCATGGCGCGCCCGCCCATGCGTAGCGGCTGCTCGCCTTCAAGAACCAGACGCTGGCGCACATGAAAGGCGTAGGGGCCAAAACGCAGCACCGAACCTTGGCTTGTGTCGTTGTGATTATTCATGCCAAACATCTTGGCACTGTTGCGTGACGATACAACCGCCGGAGCCGACGCAGCACGGACATCCGGCTGCGTCTGACGGACAGAACCGCTCTAGCTGAACTGTTCGCGGTATTGTAACGGCGTAAGACCGAGCTTCTCGGCGAACAGCGAGCGCATGTGCCGGACACTGCCGAAACCACTTTTGTAGGCGATGGTTTTCAGTGGCAGATCGCTGGTTTCCAACAGGTTTCGCGCGCAGTCAATGCGGGCATTCTGCAGAAACTCCATCGGCGTCATGTTGATGTCACGAGCAAACAGGCGAGCAAAGTGCCGTGCGCTCATATTGGCCAATCCGGCCATGCGCTCCACTGTGAAGGGCTCATCCAAGTGTTCAAGTACGTAATTCTGCGCGCGGGTGATGGGCGTTTCTTGCGGTGAGACTGCCGCCATCAACGGGCTGAACTGCGCTTGCCCGCCCTGGCGCTTCATGACCACCAACAACACCTTGGCGACGTCCTGGGCGATTTTCTTGCCGTGATCCCTGGCCACCACCGCCAGCGCCAGATCGATGCCAGCGGTCACGCCCCCCGAAGTGATGAGATTGCGATCCTCAACGTAGATCTGGTCGGTGGTCACCGTGGTTTTCGGGAAAGCCTTGATCAGGCGCTCGGTGTAGTTCCAGTGCGTGGTGACGCGATAACCATCAAGGAGGCAGGCATGGCCGAGGATGAATGCGCCGGTACAAATCGAACCGTAACGCTCCGCGCACGGCACGGCTTTTTTCAACCAGCCAAACAGCTCGGGAAATCTCTGGTTATAGGCGCCGGGGCCGCCGGGCACCAATAACAGGTCATAGCACTCGGCCGCCTCGTCGATGTGCAGATCAGCCTGAACCTGCACACCATTGGAAGCCTTGAGCAAGCCGCGCTCCGTCCCTAGTGTCGTCAGTTGATAGTGCAAATCAGGTTTCAGATAACGGTTGGCGACTGAAAACACTTCCAGCGGCCCGGCCATGTCGAGCATCAGAAAGTCGGGGAACAGCACCATTGCCACGGTTTTCATGGGAGGCATCACACATATTCAAGGGTCAAGACGCACGTTACAGCCGGGGCATTATGGCCAACTGAGTCGTGATGAGCGTAATCGAATACGTGAACCATAACGCAAAACTGTCAACCTGAGCCGGACAGTCTTTCAATTTCCATCTACTTATTGCCTCCCAAGGTAACCAGTAACCTTCTCCTCACTCGGACGAATTCACGTCCAACCAGGAGATTTCATCATGCTGACTCTTCGCAAAGCCTCCGATCGCGGCCTCGCCAATCACGGCTGGTTGAAGTCGTTTCACACCTTTTCTTTCGCCAGCTACCGCAATCCGCGTGAACAGGGTTTCTCCGATCTGCTGGTGATCAACGATGACCGCGTCGCGGCAGGCAAAGGTTTTGGCCAGCACCCGCACCGCGACATGGAGATCTTTTCCTATGTGCTCGAAGGCGCGCTGGAACACAAGGACACCCTGGGCACTGGCTCGGTGATCCGTCCGGGCGACGTGCAATTGATGAGTGCCGGCAGCGGCGTGGCGCACAGTGAGTTCAACCACTCGGCCACCAAGCCCGTGCACTTTCTGCAAATCTGGATCGTGCCGGACGTCAGCGGCGCTAAACCGCGCTATCAACAGGAACATTTCAGCGCGCAGAAAAAACGCGGGCGCCTCCAACTGATCATCTCGCCGGACGGTAGCAACGGTTCTCTGAAAGTCCGTCAGGATGCGCGGGTCTACGCCGGGTTATTCGACGGCAAGGAAAGTGCCACGCTGAAATTGCCGGCCAATCGTTACGCCTACGTGCACGTTGCGCGTGGCAGTGTCGAACTCAATGGCCAAGCCTTGCAGGAAGGCGACGGCGTGCGGGTTCGTGAAGAACAGCTGCTCACTTTGAGCAACGGTATCGATTCCGAAGTGCTGGTGTTCGACTTGCGCCCTCAGGAGTTGCCGGAAATGCCATGATCTGGCTCGATGCAGAACGGCCTTCCACTGAAGGCCGTTTTTTATTGCGGCGGCACTGTTGAGGGTTGTACGACCGGTTTGGGTGACGATACCTCTTTGCCAATCTGAATCGCTGCCAGCGTGGTTTGGATCGTGGTCAACACCGCCGCCTGATTGGCGAAATGTGCGCCAACCAGCAAGGAAGCCACGCCGAGAAAATGCACAGTGGTGGCAGCCCAGTAATTGGCCTTTACCGTCGATGCCTGCCTGATCGCTTCCCGCGATTCGTCGGCAATTTTCTGCACGCCCATCCACATCAGGTCATAACGCTTGTCCCGTTCCTGTAGTGCCTTGTCCCGTTCAAGATAGACCTTGTCCCGCTCTGCCTGAGCAGCCAGGAACCCGCGAATGTCGGCGCGCATTTCTGCCACGCGGCCATCCATCCTGGTCTCGATGGTTTCTATCCTGGCATCGAATTCTTCGCGACTTATGCTGCTCATGATTTGCCTGTCCCGCCCCGCGTCCGATCTGTCCGTGACTGCATATTGATTCACTTCCCTGATTTTCAATTCGACACCTTTCTGCGGCTACGCGGCCTTCCCTGGCTCTCCGTTTCGATGCGTCACTGAGGTCTGCATCGAGCTGTAGTGACAATAGAACTCATCACGGACTACAACAAGCCGGCCCATTCTGTCTCGGACGTAGGCTGTTTCGTCAGCAGTTGTAGCCTCGGGCAAAACCCTGAACCACTTATTCGTTTTCCAGCGCAAACGCCTCCACGATCTGCTCGATTACGGCCCGTACCCGCGCGGTGTGGCGCAAGTCGGCGTGGGTGACCAGCCAGACTTCATACGGCTGCGGCCGGGTCCGCTCCGGCCAGAGTCTGACCAGGCCGTCGCGTTCGCCCATGTAAACAGGTATCTCGCCTACCCCGAGGCCAGCGGCAATAGAGCGGCGCACCAGAAGGCTGGAGCTGAGCGTGGTGACGATGCGTCCGCGGGTCAACGGTTCAGAGACCAGCGTAAGGTCTTTTTTGCTCTGTAAGTACGGCTGATAGACCACCAGATCATGGCCCTCGAACGCGCTGCCGGGCTGCGGTTCTCCATGGCGATCGACATAGGCCTGCGCAGCGAAAAGTCCTACAGGCCAACGGGCGATCCGTCGAGCGATCAGATCAGGGTTATCCGGCCGGGTATTGCGCACCGCGATATCGGCCTCGCGCTTGGCCAGACTGAGGATTTGCGTCGACGCATCCAGCTGGATCTGCACATCTGGATGTTGATCATGAAGGCGCGCCATCGCCGGAATGATGAAGTCAATGGCCATCGAGTCGGTGGTGCTGACCCGTACGTTACCGGTCAGACGGTCATCCAGCCCGTGGATGTGTCGCTCCAGTTCCAGCGCCGAATGCTCCATTTTTTCCACACTTTTACGCGCCGCTTCACCAACGGCGGTCAGCGCATAACCGTCGGAGGTACGCAGGAACAGCGTCGCGCTCAATGCCTTCTCCAGCGCAGTAATGCGCCGTCCGACCGTGGCCTGGTCGACGCCCAGAACACGCGCAGCCCCGCGCAATGTCGACTCGCGACAGACCGCCAGAAATACTCGCGCATCATCCCAATTCATACGGATCCTCTTTGAAGCATTTTTGCATCACTCTGCCGCTTAATCGCTGCGTATGCGCAGCAAAGATAGCCGATAAGCTGAGCGCCATACACCTCTTGTGAGATCGCGATCATGCGTACTGCAAACTCTACCGGCATCTGGCTGCCGATCTTCGCCGGGCTTTGCGCCAGCCTGGTCAGCATTGGCCTGGCGCGTTTCGCCTACACGCCGCTGATCCCTTCGCTGATTCAGGCGCAGTGGTTTTCCGCCAATGATGTCGTCTACCTCGGCGCGGCCAATCTGGTCGGCTACTTGATCGGCGCCCTGCTCGGTCGGCCCATGGCTCACCGAACAGGCAACCGCAACGCCTTGCGCCTGATGATGCTCGCGGTCACGGGAGCATTTTTTGCCTGTGCTTATCCGCTGTCGGTGAGCTGGTTCTTCGGCTGGCGTTTGCTCTCCGGGATTGCTGGTGGCGCGATCATGGTGCTGGTGGCGGCAACCGTGCTGCCTCACGTTCCGGCTGCTCGCAGAGGCTTGGCCAGTGGCGCAATCTTCCTTGGCATCGGCCTGGGGATTGCCGGCTCCGGCACCATCGTGCCGCCACTGCTGACTCTTGGCTTGCAGGCAACATGGCTGGGACTGGGCGCGCTGGCGTTGTTGCTGACCGCGGTGAGCTGGTTCGGCTGGCCTGCGGATACCACGCATGCCGTGGCTGCGCACGCAACGTCGGCTGATGAGCCAACACCGTCGGGCGTTTACCTGTTATTCGCTCAATACGCGTTCATGGCCGCCGGGCTGGTGCCTGCCATGGTGTTTCTGGTGGATTACGTAGCGCGTGGATTGGGTGCCGGGGCGCATATCGGCGCAATGGTCTGGGTCATGTATGGCCTGGGGGCGATTGTCGGACCGGTGACTTACGGGTTTCTGGCTGACCAGCTTGGCGCCCGTACTGGTATTCGACTGGTGTTGGTAGTGCAAGCCATCGCCCTCGGTTTGCTTGCCGTCTCCCATTCATTTCTGGCGCTGGCTTTACTGGCGGTGATTCTCGGCTCTTTCCCGCCGGGCATCGTGCCGCTGGCCTTGGCCCGGGTGCATGAACTGGTGCCGTCGCATCACCGTCAGCAGATCGCCTGGAGCCGTGCCACTGTGTCATTCGCAACCTTTCAGGCGCTGGCCGGGTTTGCCTATTCGGCATTGTTCAATGCCTCGGGCGGCCAGCACACGCTGCTGTTTGTGATCGCCGCTGGCGCAATCGTCGTCGCTCTACTGCTGGAGCAAGCCATGCGCTGGCTGCCCTCTACAACTGAACCCCGTTGCGCGGCGAACTGAAGGGAATCATTGCGCGCTGCCAGCGTTCCCATCTACACGACCTTTTTCACAGGAATCGACAATGTCACTGCCCAACGAAATGACCCGTATTGAAATCACCGAACCCGGCGGCCCTGAAGTATTGCAAGCCAGGCGCGTGCCTCTGCCGACCGTTGCCGAAGGCCAAGTGCTTATCCGCGTTCACGCTGCCGGCATCAATCGTCCGGATGCCTTGCAGCGCGCCGGCAAATATCCGATGAAACCCGGGATGGACCCGATTCCCGGACTTGAGGTGGCTGGCGAAGTGGTCGCGGTTGGCGCTGGAGTAACGCGTTTCGCGGTCGGCGATCGGGTCTGCGCGCTGACCAATGGCGGCGGATACGCCGAGTATTGCGCGGTGCCAGCCGGCCAGACTTTGCCTGTGCCGGATGGAGTCGATTGGGTCCAGGCCGCCGCGATTCCGGAAACGTTTTTCACCGTCTGGGCCAACCTGTTCGGCCTCGGCGGTGCCAAGGCCGGCCAGCGCGTGCTGATTCACGGCGGCACCAGCGGCATCGGTACCACCGCGCTGATGCTCTGTCGTGAATTCGGTATTGAGGCGTTCGCCACCGCCGGCAGTCCTGAAAAATGCGCCGCAATCAGTAAACTTGGCGGGCAGCCGATCAACTATCGGGAAGAAGATTTTGCCAAAGTCATTGCCGAGAAGACCGCAGATCAAGGCGTGAACGTAATTCTCGACATCATGGGTGGCTCGTATCTGAACGGCAACATCAGCGCACTGGCGATGGACGGCCGACTGGTGATGCTCGGTTTCCTCGGCGGCGCCCGCGCCAACGACATCGATCTGCTGGCGATCCTCGGCAAACGCGCGGTGGTCACCGGTTCGCTGCTGCGCGCGCGTACCGCTGCGGAGAAAGCCGCCATCGCCGGTCAACTGCAAGAACACGTTTGGCCTGCCCTCAGCGCCGGGCGCTGCCTGCCGATCATCGACAAGGTTTACCCGCTGGCTGACGCGGCTCAGGCCCATGCCCGCATGGAGGGCGGCGATCATATCGGCAAGATCGTCCTGCAAGTGGCGTGAGTGATTGCAGCATCTTGTAATCGTTGCACATGCACGGTGGTCGAAAATAATCACGCGCAGACCGAGGCATCTGGTAAAAAGCGTTCTTTGTCTGCGCCGTGGTGAAACGATTAATGTTCCTGTCCTTGCTGACTCGTCTGCGACGCCGCCGCTTGGCATTCGCCATGATGGCCGCGCTGATCATTGGCGTGCCGACGAGTTGTGCGGTGCTGGAACACACCGAGCGCAAACTGCTTTTTCGCATTGAGCCGGGCACTGCCGGCTGGTATCGCGGACTGCCCGGCAGCGTTCAGGAACTCGATCTGCAACCGAAGAGTTTCAAGGCCGGGCAGAACATCCATGCCTGGTGGTGGCCGGCGGAACGTGCCAATGCCCCGGCAATCCTTTACTTGCATGGCGTGCGCTGGAACCTCACCGGGCAACTGTTTCGCATCGAACAACTGCGAGCGGCGGGTTATTCAGTGCTGGCCATCGATTATCGAGGGTTCGGCCAAAGCAAGGGTGATTTACCATCCGAAAGCAGCGTTTATGAGGATGCCCGCGTGGCCTGGGAGCGCTTCCAGTTGCTGCAACCGGACCCGAACAAGCGCCTGATCTACGGCCACTCTCTCGGTGGCGCGGTGGCGATTGATCTGGCGGCCGAACTGGGACAGAACGCGGCGCGCAACCACACACCTCTGCCGGTACGCGGTCTGGTCATCGAATCAACCTTCACTTCCCTGGCTGATGTCGCTGCCGCCGTGGCCAACACCTCGCTCCCAGTGCGCTGGTTGCTCTCGCAGAAATTCGATTCCATCGACAAGATCGCCGACATTCATATGCCGCTTTTGGTGGTGCATGGCCTGGCTGATGCCTTCGTGCCGCCGCGCTTCAGCGAGCAGCTGTTCAATGCCGCTGAGCAGCCCAAGCGCCTGTTGCTGGTGCCCGGAGCAACGCACAACAACAGCATGGCGCTTGGCGGTCAGGGGTATCGCAAGGCTCTGGATGCGTTGATGCAGAGCAAGCCGTTGCCGCGGGTGGCCGGGCCAGCAGTCGCCAAGGGTTCTGGCGATTCCTAAGCTGTGTTACCAGTGCTGGATAAAGAGGCATCAGCGCCGAGCCAACTCATGGCGTACGCATTGCTCATAATAGGTCTGCTTGACCGCTGCCGGTTTGAGCTTGGAACTGCTGTTGTAGGTCTGCTCGGTAATCCCCATCGCGGTCATGCGCATCCAAGGCTGCTGGAACCGGCGAACCTGCAATTGCTTGCGCGCGCCATACAGTGAAACTCCTGACAATTTTGATCGCTGCGCCCCGGCAGCGATATCCGAGCCCCAAGTGCAGGCAAAGCGATGGCCCTTGCTTAACTCTTTTGCCTGCACTCCCGAGGCGATCAAAGCCAGGGAAAGCATCGCAACGGTGATGACAATCGTCCGCATAAGCCAACCTAACCTTTTGAAAAAAGGCGATTTTGCCGGGGCGAAATGTCTCTGGGGGCCAGCAATTTGCCTGCTCTCAGGATTTTTCTCATCAGGGTGAAATTCGCCGTTCGTCCAGTACCGCGCACCTTCGCCAGACAGGCCTATCCAACGCTGTACATCCCACCGCGCAGAAGGCCCACGTGATGAACAAGAAAATTTTCGCCTTGTGGTTTTTCAGCCTGTGCCTGATCGGCCCTATTCACGTTTCGGCAGCCGAATCCACGGCGGGCGCAGCCACCCCTGCCACGGCCCTGCCCGGCGTCAATCATGCAGAAAGCTCTCGCGACCATGACGAGAAGGCGAACAAGAAAGGCGAAGAGTCCTCAGGCGCCAACGCGGGATCAGAGCCGCATGAGACAGAGAAGGATGCCGCGACGTCGAGCGATTCCAAAGACCTGGATAAAAAACCCGCTCAGTAAAGGTGGATTCGCTTTTAGTAACGAAAATCCGACAGCGAAACTAGCGCAACACCGGGTGATATCAATATGATGCGCGCACTGGCCGCCATAGAGGGCGGCCAGAGGAAAATACATCCAAGGAATGCAAATGAAAGATTTCGTCATCGGCGTCAACAACATCGTTCTCTACATCGCACTGGCGGTCATCCTGATCGTTTCGCTCTTCATGATGAGCCAGAGCTTTCTCTCGGGTTTCGGTATGTTCGTAGGCGGTACCCTGGGCTGGTGCATCGTCTCCGGCTTCTGGTTCGTGCAATCGGCAACCTATGAAGAACTGCGCAAGTTGAACTCGAAAACCAACTGATCTGCGCCGAGTATTCGTTAAAGAGAAAAGGCCAATGTCATCGACATTGGCCTTTTTTAGCGGCAAAGAGACTGGTTCGTCATTGCTTGGTGCACTGAGCGCCCAGTCCCATGCCCATGGAACCCAGAGCTACCATCGGGCCGCTCGGCAGCTCGCACATATACTCACCGCTTTCGGTTTGAGCGGTATAGAAAGTTGTATTGAAGTCACTGCGGATGTTGGAAACCTTGATCACGGGTTTGCCGATGGTGGTCTGTGCGCGATTCTTGAGATCACTCTCCCCGGGCTTTACGGTCTGGCATCCAGTGACCGCGAGGACCAGTGTTGCGATTAAAGCGAGAACCGGAATAGTCCTTGATGAGTTCATTGCAGATCGACCTTTTTGATTTTGTACCGGAAAAATTTGACAGTCAGCTGCCAAGCGACAGGACTTTAAGGTCGAGCCGGAACAGGGGCAATTAGGTCGGATGTGCTAATGGCTGAAGGCTAGTGGCGCTCTCAGTGAAGTTTTGCGACTGCCTTCGGGATCGCAGGTCGCTACTAATGAGTTTGTGAAACTGCTATCCGCAAGCGATCACTGCCCTCCTCCTGGCAATCGATACGGACGGGCAAAAACAGCTGGATGACTTCAATGTTGCTGCGCAAATGATCAGTCATGCGCGGCGTGGTGAACGATCCACCACCGGCCAGCGCCATCGGCAACAGCAACTGATCGGCCAGATGCTCAGCCACCGCAGCACCACTACGCAGCCAGTCAGCAGCCTGATTGATCGCGGCATCCGCTACTTTCTCAGCGCGTAACGACACTTGGCCAAATGCGCTGAACACTTCAGTGACGTGTTCGAAAACGTACTCCAGCAATAATACATTGCCCGGGCCGCGCGCCGGATCAAGCGTCACCGCTTGCAGCGCCTCCGCAAGCCAGTTCAACCGCTTGGCCACTTGGCTCAGTTCTCGCTGAGCGACGGTAGGCGCAAGTCCGGCAGTCAGCGCCAGAGCCTGCCGTGAAATCGCCTCGCCGCGCTCACACACATCCAGTCGCGTCAGGCGCGACGGCTGCACCGTCACGGCAATCTCGCCACCGCCAGCCGGTACGAAACCATGACGCAGCAACTCCAGCTCGACATCGCCGCCCATGCGCCGCAGCAGCGGTAGCCAACTGCGCGAGAGGAAATCCGCCGGCGGTGCCAGCGGATTGTGGGTGCCACCGGAGATTGTCACTCGACTGGCCTGCGGCGCCTGCAACAAGGCTGGCAACAGCGTCTGTAGCACCAGCGTGCAACTGCCCGCCGTGCCAATAGCGAACTGAAAGTTGCCTCCGCTAATCTCGCCCGGTTCGAAGCTCAGGGCTCGCGACCCCAGATGCGCACCAGATATCTCTGCACCACAAACCTCGGCCGCCGCCATCACGGCTGTCAGATGTTGACGCAGCAGTCCTGGACGGCTGCGTCTGGCGCGGATCTGTTTAATACGAAACGCCCGGCCTGTCACCATCGACAGGCTCAGCGCACTGCGCAACACCTGGCCACCACCAATGGCGCCGTCCAGTTCAATTATGTCTTTCATTGCCAATCCCTTACGCGTTCAGCCCGACGGTGTCTCGGAGGTACCATTTAGCCGTCGTGAATCTTCCTGAGTTTTCAATAGTGTCGGTACTTCTCGCTCAGGCTCAGCCGCGATGAAACGCTGCCGTGCCGGACGACGCGGCCCAAAGGCGTTCGCGCCAGTACCGATTGCTTAACCTTTGACGCACACCACCTGACGCAGGGTGTGCAGCACTTCCACCAGCTCACGCTGGGCGTGCATGACTTTGTCGATGTCCTTGTAGGCCATCGGAATTTCGTCAATCACCGCTTCGTCCTTGCGGCATTCCACGTGGGCCGTGGCGCGAATCTGATCGGCGACGGTGAAGGTATTCTTGGCCTTCGTGCGGCTCATGGTGCGCCCAGCGCCATGGCTGCAGGAACTGAATGACTCTTCATTGCCCAGACCGCGAACGATGAAGCTCTTGGCGCCCATCGAGCCTGGAATAATCCCCAGCTCGCCCTTCTTCGCTGACACGGCGCCTTTGCGGGTAATCAGCACGTCTTCACCGTAATGCCGTTCCTTCTGCACGTAGTTGTGATGGCAATTGACCGCTTCGAGCGCGACCTCGAAAGGCTTGTGGATGATCTGCCGCGTGGCCTGAATCACTGCGCGCATCATCAGTTCACGGTTCTGTCTGGCGAAGTCCTGCGCCCAGCCAACCGCCTCCACGTAATCATCAAAATGCTGACTGCCCTCTTCGAAATAGGCCAGGTCACGGTCCGGCAGGTTGGCAATGTGCTGGCGCATATCGGCTTGGGCCATCTGGATGAACAGGTTGCCGATAGCGTTGCCGACGCCACGCGAACCACTGTGCAACATGAACCACACCCGGTTGGCTTCATCCAGGCACACTTCGACGAAGTGATTGCCACTGCCGAGCGTCCCCAAGTGCGCCCGGTTGTTGGTATTGGCCAGTTTCGGATACTTGTCGGTGATCAATTTGAAGCGCGGCTGCAACCCCGCCCAGGCCTGATCGGCTTGCTGCGGAACCTCGTCCCAGGCGCCTTTGTCTCGCCGCGAACGATTCGAACTGCGGCCGTGCGGCACCGCTTGTTCGATTGCAGTACGCAATCCATGCAGGTTGTCTGGCAGATCTGCAGCCGTCAACGACGTACGCGCAGCGATCATGCCGCAACCGATGTCGACGCCCACCGCTGCGGGAATGATCGCGCCGACCGTTGGAATCACACTGCCAATTGTCGAGCCCTTGCCCAAGTGCACATCGGGCATCACCGCCAGATGCTTGAAGATGAACGGCATTTTTGCCGTGTTCATCAACTGTGCGCGGGCTTCGTTTTCAACCGGGACACCTTCGGTCCAGAGTTTGATGGGTTTGCCGTTGGCGACTTCGAGAAGCTGGTAGGTTTGGTCTTTCATATCTTAGTGTCCATGTTCGTTTCCATCAGCATTGCAGCCGCTGTGCCAGCTTTGGATGCGGCCATGGTTGTTTCTGCTATGTTTTTGATTTTATTACCCTTTATTCTCTGATGCGACGAGTCTCGGTAATCTATGGAAGACAAATCAGCCCAGCAAAATTATCATTGCATATCGTCATTTATCTTATGAGATAAGCATGCCCAGCAAACACACGGTCGCCATCGGATTTATCGGAGCCACCCTGGATCGTGTCGGCAAAGGTGCCAGCCGCTGGAATTATTGGCGACCAAGCGTAGGTCTGTGCCAACAAACAGGTCTCCCTATCCATCGGCTTGAATTGATTCACGGCCTCGACGCGCGCGACGTCAGCCTCGCCGAGCGCGTCCGAGCGGACATCCAGCAGATTTCTCCAAGCACCGAAGTGCGCCTGCATCCAATGTCGCTGCGCAACCCTTGGGATTTCGAGGAGGTGTACGGCGCCCTGCACGACTTCACCACTGCGTACAATTTTGACACCGAGCACGAGGATTACCTCGTCCACATCACCACCGGCACCCACGTCGCACAGATCTGCTGGTTCCTGCTCACCGAGGCGCGTTACCTGCCGGCCCGGCTGATCCAGACCTCCCCCGCCAAGCGCAAAAACGATAACGAACCCGCCTGCGGCACTCATGCGCTGATCGATCTCGATCTGTCGCGCTATGATCGGATTGCTTCACGCTTCGCCAGCAAACGTCTCGAAGGCCTGGAATTTCTCAAGTCCGGCATCGCCACGCGCAACCCGGCCTTCAACCGCTCCATTGAGCAGATCGAGCGCGTTGCGCTGCGCTCCAAAGCCCCCATGCTGCTGATCGGCCCGACCGGCGCCGGCAAATCCTTCCTGGCGCGGCGCATCTACGAACTTAAACGCAATCGCCATCAGATGCAGGGACGCTTTGTCGAAGTCAACTGCGCCACTTTGCGTGGCGACGGCGCGATGTCGGCCTTGTTCGGCCACGTCAAAGGCGCCTTCACCGGCGCGCAAAACGCTCGCGATGGCCTGCTGCGCGCCGCCGATGGTGGCATGTTGTTTCTCGATGAAATCGGTGAGCTCGGCGCAGACGAACAAGCGATGCTGTTAAAAGCAATCGAAGAGAAACGCTTCTTCCCGCTGGGCTCGGACAAGGAAGTCGAGAGTGATTTTTTGATCATTGCTGGCACCCACCGCGACCTGCGCAGCCGGGTCGCCGAAGGCGCGTTTCGCGAGGACCTGTACGCTCGGATCAATCTATGGACGTTCGACCTGCCAGGCCTCGCCGGGCGCCGCGAAGACATCGAGCCGAACATCGACTTCGAACTGGAACGCCATGCTCGCGAACAGGGTGAGCGGGTGCGCTTCAATCTGGAAGCACGCCGACGCTACCTGGCCTTCGCCAGCTCACCTGCAGCAGCCTGGCTGGGCAACTTTCGCGAGCTGTCCGCATCGATTACGCGGATGGCGACTTTGGCCGACAGCGGGCGCATCGATGAAGCGCAGGTCGATGATGAGATCGAACGATTGCGATATGCGTGGGGCTTGGCGCATCCCTCTGCGCTATCGACTGAGTTGCCAGGAGATGGCGAGAGCATGGACTTGTTCGATCGCTT
The DNA here is from genome assembly GCF_008923895.1 of Pseudomonas sp. GXM4. Classification (NCBI taxonomy): domain Bacteria; kingdom Pseudomonadati; phylum Pseudomonadota; class Gammaproteobacteria; order Pseudomonadales; family Pseudomonadaceae; genus Pseudomonas; species Pseudomonas sp. GXM4. The sequence continues at coordinate 22,700 of NZ_WBRZ01000004.1, read as the reverse complement.
GCAGTTGAAGGCTGTCATTGAGGTGTGCCAGAAGGCGGACAGCCTGTCGGATGCCGGCCGACAGTTATTCGGGGTTTCCCGGCAGGCCAAGGCGCAACCCAATGATGCCGATCGCTTGAGGAAGTATCTGGGGCGGTTCGGGCTTGAATGGGGTGAGGTAGTTGGCGCGAAGTAACGCTGTATTCCTGCTTATGCGGCGCTAATGACTACTGTAGAAAAAATGAATTAGCCGCCTGATCTCTCGGTCAAGAATTATGAACGCAGTAAATCTGACGAGGTGACAGCAATGACTATCCAGGCAGAGACACTCGTACAACTGACCGAAGCGCTTCAAGAGCGCGGCATGAAGATGGTTTCAGATGTTCATTTCACTCGCGCGCCGTACCGATACAACCACCGCTGGATCTGCATAGTCGAGTAAACACGCTTGTTGCCGGCGCCTGGATCGATCATTCAGGTGCCGGCGCCGCTCGGCTTCGCCCTTAAAACCCAGATAACCGTCCCCACATAAATCTCGGCTACGTTGGGAGAGGATTCGGTGGCAATAAAAAACCCGGCGCGATGGCCGGGTCTCGTACACGAAATAATTCGATGCGCCTATTTTGCGCCGCCGTTATCGCGACCGGTCTGGGCATCTTGATCTGAACCAGGATTGCCGGGTGGCGGATTCCAGTCCTCTGGTCGTTCGTCGGTACCCTGCTTTGGCTCAGAATCAGCTTGCTCCAAGCCGGAATCATGGCCCTCGCCAGTGTCAGGGTTTTGCTCACTTGGTCCCGGATATGACGCTTCAGGGCCATTGTTGTCGTCGATCATCATTCTCTCCCATCAGTGGCGCAGGGGCTGCGCTTAATAAGTGAGAGGAGATCGGCGCACAGAGAGTGCTATTTGCTCGACGAGCGGACATTCTGACCAACCCAAACACTTGGTAGTGCGAGTCGCAGGCGTGATCGAGCAGCCCCGCGCATCTCAAACACATGAAAAAGGCCAATGCTGTGAACATTGGCCTAAGTCATTGAAAAATATGGTCGGGACGGAGTGATTCGAACACTCGACCCCTAGCACCCCATGCTAGTGCGCTACCGGACTGCGCTACGCCCCGACTGATGTTGCATCTCGCTCTTCACCTCGAAGAGCGCTCAAGAATATATCGCAAGCGTTTGAAAACTGGAAGTATTCAAACGCCGCTTTTTATTTCTTGAGCACCACCAGGACATCTTCCAATTCGGCAATCATCTGACGAATCATCTGTTTGTACTGGGTGGTATCGTCTTTGGCTTCGTCGCCGGACAGACGCAGACGTGCGCCGCCGATGGTGAAACCCTGATCGTAAAGGAGCGCGCGGATCTGCCGGATCATCAGCACGTCCTGGCGCTGATAATACCGGCGATTCCCGCGGCGTTTGACGGGGTTGAGCTGAGGAAACTCCTGCTCCCAGTAGCGCAGCACGTGTGGCTTTACGGCACACAGCTCGCTGACTTCACCAATGGTGAAGTAGCGTTTGCCCGGGATGACGGGTAGTTCGTCGTTATGACTTGGTTCCAGCATAAGCCTCAACTCGGGCCTTCAACTTCTGCCCTGGACGAAAGGTGACCACACGGCGAGCCGTGATCGGGATTTCTTCCCCCGTTTTCGGGTTGCGGCCAGGCCGCTGGCGTTTGTCCCGAAGGTCGAAATTGCCGAAACCGGACAATTTGACCTGCTCGTTGTCTTCAAGAGCGTGCCTGATTTCCTCGAAAAACAGTTCTACCAATTCCTTGGCTTCCCGCTTGTTCAGGCCCAGCTCTTCATACAGACGTTCCGCCATCTCAGCTTTCGTCAAAGCCCCCATACGTCACTTCCTTAACGTGGCGTTCAACCTTTGTTCGAGCGAGGTGAGGATATTTTGCGTCGTCGAATTCACCTCATCGTCATTAAGAGTGCGCGATGGATGCTGCCAGGTCAAGCCAACTGCAAGGCTTTTTCTATCAGGATCAATACCTTTACCCTGATACACGTCAAACAGCCTGAGCTCTGTGAGCCATTCGCCTGCATTTTCACGGATTACGTCCAGTACAGCCGAGGCCGCGACGTCTTTGTGCGCGATCAGCGCAAGGTCACGACGCACTTCAGGAAAGCGCGACAACTCGTGGAATTTCGGCATTTTACCGAGCGCCACTTCCGCCAGAACCAGTTCGAAGACGAACACCGGACGATCCAGCCCCAAGGCTTTCGACAATTCTGGGTGGATCGCACCAATGAAGCCTACTTCGCGACCTTCACGCTCGATGCGCGCGGTCTGCCCCGGATGCAGCGCCGGGTGTTTGCCTGGAGCAAAGGTGAACGAATCCAAGGCACCAGCGAAACCCAGTACCGCTTCCACGTCAGCCTTTACGTCGAAGAAGTCGACGGTATCCCGACCCTGCGCCCAGCCTTCCGGCAAGCGACTCCCGCAAACAACCCCGGACAGCATAGGCTCTTGCTTCAAGCCCTCAAGCTGACCAACGAAGCGCAGGCCGCTCTCGAACAGACGCACGCGATCCTGCTGACGGTTGAGGTTGTGCTGCAACGCCTTGACCAGTCCTGGCCACAGCGACGAACGCATGGCCGCCATGTCATTGGAGATAGGGTTGGCCAGCAACAGCGGCTCGACACCTGGATTGAACAGTTCGAACTGACGCGGATCGATGAAGCTGTAAGTGATCGCTTCCTGATAACCACGAGCAACCAGCAGACGACGCAGCTCAGGCAGATCACTACGCGCTTCGGCCTTGGCTTGCGGCGCCAGACGCGCTTGCGGGTAGCGAACCGGCAAACGGTTGTAACCGTACAGGCGAGCCAGCTCTTCGATCAGGTCGACTTCCAGGCTGATATCGAAGCGGTGGCTTGGCACTTCAACTCGCCATTGGCCTTCGCCATCAGCGGTAATGCTCAGGCCCAATGCACTGAGCAGACGCTCGACCTGTGCCGAATCCATTTCCATGCCAAGCATCTGGGTGATGCGCTGCGCACGCAGAGTGATCGGTGCAATCGATGGCAGATGTTGCTCGCTGACGGTCTCGATGATCGGACCAGCTTCGCCGCCAGTGATTTCCAGCAGCAGGCCAGTGGCGCGCTCCATGGCTTCACGGGCCAGCTGCCAGTCAACGCCACGCTCGTAGCGATGCGAAGCATCGGTATGCAAGCCGTAAGAACGTGCCTTGCCGGCAACCGCAATCTGATCAAAGAACGCAGATTCGAGGAACACATCACGGGTGGTCGCGGAAACACCGCTGTGCTCGCCACCCATGACGCCAGCGATCGCCAGTGCACGAGTGTGATCAGCGATGACCAGCGTATCGCTACGCAGGCTGACTTCCTGACCGTCGAGCAGAACCAGCTTCTCGCCCTCTTCAGCCATGCGCACACGAACGCCGCCATTGATTTCGGCGAGATCGAAAGCGTGCAGCGGTTGGCCGAGCTCAAGCATCACGTAGTTGGTGATGTCGACCGCAGCGTCGATGCTGCGCACGTCAGCGCGACGCAGACGTTCAACCATCCACAGCGGAGTTGGCTTCGACAGGTCGACGTTACGGATGACCCGACCCAGGTAACGTGGGCAGGCAGCTGGGGCCAGCACCTCGACCGAACGGACTTCGTCGTGTACCGCTGCAACCGCAGTCACCACAGGACGGGTTACCGGCACGGCGTACAGCGCGCCGACTTCACGGGCCAGACCGGCCAGGGACAGGCAGTCGCCACGGTTCGGGGTCAGGTCAACCTCGATGCTGGCGTCTTCCAGATCCAGATACACACGGAAATCTTCGCCCACCGGCGCATCGGCCGGCAGCTCCATCAGACCGTCGTTGCCCTCACCGACCTGCAGCTCTGCCTGCGAGCACAGCATGCCGTTGGACTCGACGCCACGCAGCTTGGCCTTCTTGATCTTGAAGTCGCCCGGCAGCTCTGCGCCAATCATGGCGAACGGAATCTTCAGGCCCGGGCGCACGTTTGGCGCTCCGCACACGACCTGGAAGGTTTCCGCGCCATTGCTGACCTGGCATACGCGCAACTTGTCGGCGTCCGGATGCTGCTCGGTGCTCAGCACCTCACCCACCACCACACCACTGAATACGCCGGCGGCCGGCGTAACGCTATCGACCTCAAGACCGGCCATCGACAGACGGGCAACCAGCTCGTCGCGATCTACCTGCGGGCTGACCCAGCCACGCAGCCATTGTTCACTGAATTTCATCCTGCTCTCCTAAGAATTCGTTACGACTAGCGAAATTGCGCGAGGAACCGCAAGTCGTTGTCGAAGAACAGACGCAAGTCGTTCACGCCGTAACGGAGCATGGCCAGACGCTCGACGCCCATGCCGAAGGCAAATCCGGAGAACTCTTCCGGATCGATGCCGGACATGCGCAGCACGTTCGGGTGAACCATGCCGCAGCCCATCACTTCCAGCCAGCCGGTCTGCTTGCAGACGCGGCAGCCTTTGCCGCTGCACATCACGCATTCCATATCGACTTCGGCGGATGGCTCGGTGAACGGGAAGTACGAAGGACGGAAACGCACGGCCAGTTCTTTCTCGAAGAACACCCGCAGGAATTCTTCGATGGTGCCTTTGAGATCGGCAAAATTGATATCGCGATCGACCAGCAGGCCTTCGACCTGGTGGAACATCGGCGAGTGGGTGATATCGGAGTCGCTGCGATACACGCGGCCTGGGCAGACGATGCGGATCGGCGGCTGCTTCGATTCCATGGTGCGGACCTGTACCGGCGAGGTGTGGGTGCGCAGCAACATGTTGGCATTGAAATAGAAGGTGTCATGCATCGACCGGGCCGGGTGATGGCCTGGGATGTTGAGCGCTTCAAAGTTGTGGTAGTCGTCTTCGACCTCTGGGCCTTCGGCAATGCCGTAGCCAATGCGGGTGAAGAACTGCTCAACGCGCTCCAGAGTCCGGGTGACCGGATGCAGACCGCCGGAGGTCTGGCCACGGCCCGGCAACGTCACGTCGATGGATTCGGCAGACAGTTTGGCAGCCAGCTCGGCTTCTTCAAACAATGCCATGCGCGCATTGAGAACGCCTGTAACACGTTCCTTGGCAACGTTGATCAGCGCACCGACTTGCGGACGCTCTTCGGCCGGCAGATTCCCCAGGGTCTTCATCACCTGAGTCAATTCGCCCTTCTTGCCAAGGTATTGAACCCGGATTTGCTCCAGGGCATTGATATCTTCAGCGCTTTGCACAGCCTCTAGTGCTTGAGAGACCAGCGCATCCAGGTTTTCCATGTACAGACTCCAGATACAAAATAGGGGAAGAGCTTGAAGGCTCTTCCCCTATTTATGACGTTTAACACCTGGCCCCACAGAGGTGAGGCCGGGTGACTGTCGGGGGTACTTAAGCCAAGGTGGCTTTAGCTTTCTCGACAATCGCAGCAAACGCCGCTTTTTCGTTCACTGCCAGATCAGCCAGAACCTTACGGTCGATCTCGATGGACGCTTTTTTCAGGCCAGCGATGAAACGGCTGTAGGACAGACCGTTAACACGAGCACCAGCGTTGATACGAGCGATCCACAGAGCGCGGAACTGACGTTTTTTCTGACGACGGTCACGGTAGGCGTATTGGCCTGCCTTGATTACCGCTTGCTTGGCAACACGGAATACGCGGGAGCGTGCGCCGTAGTAGCCTTTAGCAAGTTTCAGAATTTTTTTGTGACGCTTACGGGCAATGACGCCACGCTTTACACGAGCCATGAGTTACTTCCTCTATTCTTGACTAAATTAACGAAGGCGCAGCATGCGCTCGACTTTTGCCACGTCAGACGGATGCAGCAAGCTGCTACCGCGCAGTTGACGCTTACGCTTGGTCGACATTTTAGTCAGGATGTGGCTCTTGAAAGCGTGCTTGTGCTTGATGCCGTTAGCAGTTTTCAGAAACCGCTTGGCAGCACCACTTTTGGTTTTCATTTTTGGCATGTTCGGATACTCCGCATTCAGTTGATAAACATAATCAGAAGGCCTGCCGTGCCCTGTTGATTACTTCTTCTTTTTCGGGGCGATGACCATGATCAGCTGGCGTCCTTCCATCTTAGGATGCTGTTCGACCGAACCGTACTCGAGCAGGTCTTGTTCAACCCGCTTGAGGAGTTCCATCCCCAGCTCCTGGTGGGCCATCTCACGGCCGCGGAATCGCAAGGATACCTTGGCCCTGTCCCCGTCACTCAGGAAACGTACCAGGTTGCGCAGTTTTACCTGGTAATCCCCTTCCTCCGTCCCTGGACGAAACTTGATTTCTTTAACCTGAATCTGCTTCTGGTTTTTCTTCGCCGCGGCAATCTGCTTCTTCTTCTCGAAGATCGACTTGCCGTAGTCCATCACCCGGCAAACAGGCGGGACTGCATCGGCGGAGATTTCCACCAGATCAAGCTTTGCTTCTTCAGCGATACGAAGCGCTTCATCAATCGAGACGATGCCAATCTGCTCGCCATCAGCGCCAATTAACCGAACCTCGCGTGCCGAGATATTCTCGTTGATCGGGGCTTTCGGTGCAGCTCGTTTATCTTGTCTCATTTCACGCTTAATAATAATTACTCCGAATCTGGGCGACCACGCCGGGAAACCGCTTGCGCGAGAAACTCAGCGAACTGGGCGACGGGCATCGAGCCCAGGTCAGCACCTTCACGAGTACGCACAGCGACAGTCTGCATCTCGACTTCCTTATCTCCGATAACCAAAAGATAGGGAACCTTGAGCAAAGTATGCTCGCGGATTTTAAAGCCGATCTTTTCATTTCTCAAGTCGGACTTGGCACGAAATCCGCTTTCGTTGAGAGTTTTTTCAACCTCTGCAACAAAATCTGCCTGTTTATCAGTGATATTCATGATCACCGCCTGGGTTGGCGCGAGCCACGCAGGGAAGGCACCTTCGTAGTGCTCGATCAGAATCCCGACGAAACGCTCAAACGAACCGAGGATCGCGCGGTGCAACATCACCGGGTGTTTGCGGCTGTTGTCTTCAGAGACGTATTCAGCGCCCAAACGGACAGGCAGGTTAAAATCGAGCTGCAAGGTACCACACTGCCAGACGCGACCGAGACAATCTTTCAGCGAGAACTCGATCTTCGGCCCGTAGAAAGCACCCTCGCCTGGCTGCAGATCGTACGGCAGGCCAGCAGAATCAAGGGCTGCAGCCAATGCTGCTTCAGCGCGATCCCACAGCTCATCGGAGCCGACGCGTTTTTCCGGACGAGTGGACAGTTTCATCTCGACTTCGGTAAAGCCGAAATCGCGATAGACGTCCATGGTCAGCTTGATGAACGCAGCGGACTCGGCCTGCATCTGCTCTTCGGTGCAGAAAATGTGCGCGTCGTCCTGGGTGAACGCTCGCACGCGCATGATGCCGTGCAACGCACCCGACGGTTCGTTACGGTGGCAGGCGCCGAACTCGGCCAGACGCATTGGCAACTCACGGTAGCTTTTCAGGCCCTGATTGAACACCTGCACGTGGCATGGGCAGTTCATCGGCTTGATGGCGTAGTCGCGGTTTTCCGACTGAGTGGTGAACATGTTGTCGGCGTAGTTGGCCCAGTGTCCGGATTTCTCCCACAGGCTGCGGTCGACGACTTGAGGAGTCTTGATCTCAAGGTAGCCGTTGTCGCGCTGGATCTTGCGCATGTACTGCTCGAGCACCTGATACAGAGTCCAGCCATTCGGGTGCCAGAACACCATGCCCGGCGACTCTTCCTGAGTGTGGAACAGGCCCAGGCGCTTGCCGATCTTGCGGTGATCGCGCTTCTCGGCTTCTTCGATGCGCTGGATGTATGCCGCCAGTTGCTTCTTGTCGGCCCAGGCAGTGCCGTAAACGCGCTGCAACTGCTCGTTCTTGGCGTCGCCACGCCAGTAGGCGCCCGACAGCTTGGTCAGCTTGAAGGATTTCAGGAAACGCGTGTTCGGCACGTGCGGACCACGGCACATGTCGACGTATTCTTCGTGATAGTACAGACCCATGGCCTGCTCGTTCGGCATGTCTTCGACCAGACGCAGCTTGTAATCTTCGCCACGAGCCTTGAACACTTCGATCACTTCAGCGCGCGGAGTGACTTTCTTGATGACGTCGTAATCTTTCTCGATCAGTTGCTGCATGCGCTGTTCGATAGCCGCCATGTCTTCCGGCGTGAAAGGACGCTCGTAGGCGATGTCGTAATAGAAGCCTTCGTCGATGACCGGGCCGATGACCATCTTCGCGGTCGGGTACAGCTGTTTGACCGCGTGGCCAACCAGGTGCGCGCAAGAGTGGCGAATGATCTCCAGCCCCTCTTCATCCTTTGGCGTAATGATTTGCAGGGTCGCGTCGCTGCTGATGATGTCGCTGGCGTCGACCAGTTGGCCATTGACCTTGCCGGCGAGCGTGGCTTTGGCCAGGCCTGCACCAATGGATGCGGCGACCTCGGCTACGGAAACCGGGTGATCGAATGAACGTTGACTGCCGTCGGGAAGAGTAATAGTTGGCATGGCGCCTCCTCTCCTAGTGGTGACCCCTACCAAAGGTCACGTGGGTTGGGATGAGCCAGTACAAGATCCGATCCAGGCCATTCAATGACGAACGCCTGCCTTACAGCGGCAGGAGCCTTGCGGCCAACCGGAAAACCGAACCAGAGTGACTGGGATTCAAATCGGAAAAATTCGCACGCCGACCGCTTCGGGACTGAAGGTCATCCGAAGCCTGAGAACGCTTGAGCCCGGCATGCTAGCACAGATGAGCGGTCGCTCACGCCCTGATTTGGCAGAAGGCGAAATGTCCGATTTTATGCCAGAGTGCTGAACTTGATCGGCCCTTGCGCCCTCAGATAACAAGACATTGACCCACAAGGAGCATCCTCGCATGCGTCTGAAAAGCTTATTCGCCGTCGTCGCCCCCGTCGTCCTGCTGCTGCCACTGAGCGCCCATGCCGACTGGCCGAAAGGCGAGCGCGAAAAGTACATGGCCCAGTGCACTCAGGCTGCGACCCAGCAAATCGGTGCTGCAGCGGCGAAATCCCACTGCGCTTGCGGTGCTGACGCCATCAAGTCCTATCCGGCCAGCGACATTCAGGCGCTGATGGACAACAAGGCGACTCCTGAATTGCAACAGAAAGCCCTTGGCCAGATCGCCAAATGCAAGGCAAATACCGCCCCGAAAAAATAAGAAAACCGGGTATTAATATCGGCTGAAAGGCGGAAAAAAGTGCTGGAAATGAGCCTTTACAGACGATTTATGCAGGTTTTACAGGTTTTTTTATCGTCTTTACGTTTCGCTGAAAGCCTTTCAAACCGGGGCTTTCAGCAGAGACGGGTGGTAAAGAAAACACGACTGATTGGCAAACAGCACGTCCGGGGGGCTCCCAAAGCGAACATTTCGACTATGATACCCGGGTGTGCCCAGTTGGCCTGAGCAGCACAGTACTACTGAAAATATATGTTTCTTGGAGATACACCATGTCTAATCGCCAAACCGGCACCGTTAAATGGTTCAACGATGAAAAAGGCTTCGGCTTCATCACTCCTCAAGGTGGCGGTGACGACCTGTTCGTACACTTCAAAGCTATCGAATCCGACGGTTTCAAAAGCCTGAAAGAAGGCCAGACCGTCTCTTTCGTGGCTGAGAAAGGCCAAAAGGGTATGCAAGCTGCACAGGTTCGCCCAGAGTAATTTCTCGGCGCACTAAAAAAACCCCGTCCAAGTGACGGGGTTTTTTATGTCTTGAACAAAGTGTTCAGCCGCAATTGACGCGGGTAACCACCAGGTTGTTGTCGGTGTTCAGGTTCAGGCGATCGGAGCGGTATTCCAGGGTGATCATGTCGTTTGGCTTGAGAAAGCGCGCATTTTGCGCCCCAGCCTTGGCACGTGCCTGATCCAGCAATTCAGGGGATGCCTTCTTGCCGATGGCGAATTGCGCTGCCGATGCTTCGCAGCGGCTGTTTCCCGATTCAGCAGCCACGGGTTCCTTTGCCGACTCGCTGGAGGTTGTGCTGCAACCAGCCAACAGAGCAGCGGCCATAAGTGCACCCAGTGTCGCGAACTTCAAAGGCATGAAGCCTCCTTGTTTTCAAATGTTTAAGCAGAGATCGTGCGACCGCCAATGCGGCGTTTGGTTTCAAGGCTCAAGCCATGCCCTGCCCCACGAGCGGAAAAATGCCGAGTGTGCCTGAGCTGCGCGCGGCGACTCATCAAACAATCGTGACTGAATATTAACGACCTCAATAAACGTCGATGTAGTCATACGGCGGATTCGGCCAGTTGTCCTTGAGCGCGTTGAAAATCTGCATCACCCAGACTTCATCGCTGGCTGCGACGTTCCCCACATAGCCGGAGCCCTTCGCCCAGGTTTCCAGGCGAAACAGCAGACCGTCGATATCCTGCCCACCGGTCACGGTTGACAGATAGGCGATGCCGTCTTTGGTTACGCGCAATTGGTTGTGTACGTCGTCACTGGCCGAGGCGAGCAATTGGCGCACTGCATCGAGTGTGAGGCCGTCAGGGCTATTCAGATCGATCTGCACAACAGGGTCCTTGGTAAGCCGGAAAAGACCCAGTGTCGCATAGCGCTCCGCTCATGCCTAAGTCGCAGTGCCAAACGCCGCGCAAAATGGTTAACTCGAAAAACAGACATCCTGACCTTTCGAGCCTCCCATGACCAGTATAAGCATCGACGCCGCCATCAACGCCAAATGGGCCGAAGGACACAGCTCTTACAGCCCCGGCACGACGGAAGAACTGGCGCTGATCGGCATCGATCTACTGGTCAAGGAGTTGGGGATAGAAGCGGCGCAGCATTTTATCAATCAGGTATTCGAACGCTATCCGATCGGCCAGGCCGAACAGCCGCAGTGAAAACCCGCAGGCAAACTGCCTGCGGGTCGACGACTTATTTCAGGCGTTTCAGGCGCTCGGTCAGCAGATCAAAGAATCCCTGGGCGTCGCCATTTTCGACCCAGAATGCATTCTTCGGTGCTTTTAGGCCGTCATACCAGTCAACGATGGTCTGGCCGAATGTCGGTCCTTCACGGCTATCCACCACGACGTTGACCGCCCGACCGGTAAACAACTCGGGCTTGAGCAGATACGCCACAACGGTGGCGTCATGCACCGGGCCGCCGGGAATGCCGTAGTGCTCCATATCGCCCTTGATGTATTCGCTGAGAATGTCGCCGACGATCTTGCTCGCATTGTTGTTCAGCGCGGCGATCTGCTTCAGGCGCGCGTCACTGGTCAAGATCTTGTGGGTCACGTCCAGCGGCAGATAGGTGAGTTTCACCCCGCTCTTGAGCACCACCTCGGCAGCCTGCGGATCGGCGAACAGGTTGAATTCAGCCACAGGGGTGATGTTGCCACCGTTGAAATGCGCCCCGCCCATGATCACCACTTCCTTGATGCCCTGAACGATTTCCGGCTCCTGGATCAATGCCAGAGCCAGATTGGTCTGCGGGCCGAGCATGGCGATGGTGATGCTGTGCGGTTTGGCCGATTTAAGAGTGTCGATCAGATAATTGACCGCATTTCCTTTCGCCAGGCCTTTCTTCGGTTCGTGAACCGTGACGCCCGACAAGCCTTCCTTGCCATGAATGTTCTCGGCGTAGATCGGCGTGCGCATCAGTGGCTTCGGTGCGCCAGCGTAAACCGGCACGTCTTCGCGCCCTGCCCATTCGCGAGCCAGCCGCGCGTTGCGCGAAGTCTTGTCCAGCCGCACGTTGCCGGCCACGGTAGTCAGCGCGCGAATATTCAGTTCATCCGGCGACGCCAGCGCGAAGAGCAAAGCGACCACGTCGTCGGCGCCTGGATCGGTATCGATGATCAGATCGACCTTTTCCGCCGCCTGAGCGCCGGTCGCAGTTATCACGGACAAAAGCAGCAGACTCCGGATCAGTTGGTGAATTTTTTCAGCGTAGCGTTGCATAGCGCATTCCTTGTGCAGGTGAAATCGGAAATCAGAATGTAACCCCGGCGACCAGAACGATGTTGCAGTACGGCTGACATTCTCCTGTACGAATGATCGCCCTGGCTTGTCGGCTCAGTACCTTGAACTGCTCGTGAGTGAGCAGATCCCTACGACCCAGCGCGCCCTCTTCGCTCAACGCGTCCAGATCAGCCAGCGCCGAGGGCTGCTTATCGAAGATCTCTCTGGCCAGCACATGGCTTTCTACCTGCATTTCGCTGAGCACGACTTTCAGCGTGCTGACGAAATCAGGGATGCCATGGGTCAGTGCCAGATCAATCAGCTCGACACCCGGCGGCACGGGCAAACCGGCGTCGCCGATCACGACCATGTCACCGTGGCCAAGCGAAGCGATCAGTCGCGACAGCGCGACGTTGAGTAATGGAGTCTTTTTCATGCGGGTCTGAACGCCTGTACTTCGGACATGGTTGGAATCGACGGTTGCGCACCGGCGCGGGTAACCGACAGTGCAGCGGCGATCTGACCGTAGCGGATCGCCTCGTCCTCGGATTTGCCATCGGCCAGCGCTGCGGCGAAACCGCCGACAAAGGTGTCGCCTGCGGCCGTGGTATCGAGCGCCTTCACGGTCGGCGCGGGGAAGTGTTCGAAGCCCTTGCCATTGGCGAACAACGAACCCTGCGCGCCCAACGTGACAATGACTTTACCGGCGCCCATGGCAATCAATTGAGTGGCAGCCGTTTCTGCCGACTGCAACGAGTCGACAGCGAGCCCGCTCAATGCGGCCGCTTCGCTCTCGTTGGGAATCAGATAGTCGATCGCCGCGAACCAGTCTGCCGGCAAAGGACGGCTCGCCGGCGCCGGATTGAGGATGACGGTCTTGCCCAGTTCACGTGCACGCTTGAGCGCATGCCCGACCGTCGCATCGGGAATCTCGAGCTGACAGATCACCACGTCGGCGGCCTGTAAAACCGCGTCAAAGCGGTCGATCACTGCAGGCATCATCGCGCCGTTGGCACCGGCGACAATCACAATGGCGTTCTGGCTGTTGTCATCCACCACAATCAGCGCCACGCCACTGGAATCCTCTACGACGCTGACAGCCTGGCAGTCGATGTGCTCGGCGAGCAAGGCATCGCGCAATCGCACACCGTAGTCGTCATTTCCCACGCAACCGATCATCGCCACCTGCGCGCCCAGACGAGCAGCAGCAACCGCCTGATTGGCGCCCTTGCCGCCAGACACCGTGGCAAAGGAATGACCAATCAGCGTTTCACCGCCGCGCGGCAGCCGTGGCGCCCGGGTGACCAGGTCCATGTTCAGGCTGCCTATTACCACTACATTTGCTGGCATACATCACTACTCATCAATTCGGTTTCAGCGATATTCGGTGAACACGCCGGACAGCGGCGCGGTCGATTCGCGCAGGACAATGCTCGGAGTCACGATGCGTTGATCGGTACCCGAATCGGGCGCAGCAATTCTGCGCAACAGCACTTCGGCGGCCATCTCGCCCAGTTGCAGGATCGACTGGCCGACCGTGGTCAGCGCCGGATAGACGTAACGACTCATCTGAATGTCATCGAAGCCGATCACCGACAGCTCGGCCGGCACCCGGACATTACGTTCAGCCGCCGCACGCAGCACACCGATGCCAATCATGTCGTTGCCGGCAAAAATCGCACTGGGCGGATTGCTTTCAAGCAGCCGGGCAGCGGCGTTGTAACCGCCGGTGCTGGTGAAGTCGCTTTCCAGCATGCGCTCTTCGCGCACCTCGATTCCCGCCTCTTGCAGCGCTCGGCAGTAACCGGCCTGACGCATTTGCGCCACGCTGGTACTGGCCGGACCGCCGATTGTAGCGATGTCGCGATGCCCCAACTCGAGCAGGTGACAGGTTGCCAGATAAGCGCCGTATTCGTGGTCGATGCGCACCAGATCGGCATTTACACCTTCCAGGCCCCGGTCGACGATGACCATCGGGGTCTTCACGCCCGCCAGTCCTTGCGCCAGACCACTGTCACCGCCGGCGGAGGCGACGATCAAACCGTCGATGCGCTTTTCCAGCAACACACGCAAATAGCTGCGCTGCTTGTCCGGGTTGTCGTCGGAGTTACAGAGGATCACGCAATAGCCGTTGCGCTCGCAGTAATCCTCGATTCCGCGCGCCAATTCAGCGAAGTACGGGTTGAGGCTGTTAGGCACCAGCAGGCCGATGGTCGCCGTGGTCTTGGCTTTCAGCGAGCGCGCCACGGCACTTGGCACGTAGTCGAGGCTCTTGATCGCCGCCTCGACTTTGCGCCGCACTTCCTGACTGACCGGGCGGGTGTTGTTCACCACGTGCGACACGGTCGTGTAGGAAATGCCCGCGAGCGCCGCTACATCCTTGATCGTTGCCATGGTTCAGCCCCGACGACTGGCGCGTTGACTGCGATAGGTGTCGAGCACCACAGCGATAACAATTACCGCACCGGTGATGATGCGCTTGGTCGGCTCCGTCGCACCAATCTGCGCGAGACCGGCCGCGAGTACGGAAATGATCAACACACCAAAGAAAGTGCTGATCACCGAACCGCGCCCGCCCATCAGGCTGGTGCCGCCGATTACCACCGCTGCGATCACTTGCAGTTCCAGGCCCGAACCCGCGTTCGGGTCAGCCGCCTCCAGACGCGAAATCTGAAACAGAGCGGCAATGCCCGCCAGCAGCCCCATAAGGCTGAACACCAGAATCTTGTAGGGCTTGGGATTGATCCCGGCCAGCCGCACGGCTTCTTCGTTGGTGCCGATGCCGATCAGGTAGCGGCCGAAAACCGTGCGGGTCAAAACTGCCTGCGCGATGAAGATCACCAACAAAGCGATGATGAACGACGGGGAAATGCCGAACGCGATCGGATTCGACAGCCAGGCGAACGCATCGCCAATGTAGGCAGTGCGCGACCCGGTCATCTGATACGCCACACCGCGGGCCATTTCCAGCACGCCGAGGGAGACGATGAACGACGGAATCCGCCAGGCCACGGTGATCGAGCCAGTGATGGTGCCGGCCAGAGCCGCCACCGCCATGCCGAGCAGCGCCGCTGGCAAAACGCTCCAGCCCCAGCCGAGAATCGCAACGCTGACCGTCGATGCGGCCAGCGCGAGGACCGAGCCGACGGACAAATCGATGCCGCCGATGATCAGCACAAAGGTCATGCCCACCGCCAGCACCATCAGGTCGGGAATCTGGTTGGCCAGGGTGCTGAAGGTGTTGTACGAGAGGAAATGGCTGCTCAGGACCGAGAACAGCGCAATCATCGCCAGCAAGGCACCGGCCAGGCCCAGATAAGTACCCAGGCCGAAGAAATTGCCATTACGTTTACTGGCAGAAGATGCAGTTTTCATGGGAGATCCCTAGGCGCTGCTTCATTGAGCAACGCATCACGTTTCTGGTAGCCGGCGAAAGCGGCGGCAAGCAAATCATCCTGGGTCCAGCTGTCGCGCTCGAAGGTGTCGATCAGACGTCCCGCCGAAAGCACGCCGATTCGATCGCAGATCAGCATCAACTCACGCAAGTCACTGGACACCACGACCAATGCCTTGCCCTGGCGGGTCAACTCGCCGAGCAAACCGTAAATGTCGAACTTGGCGCCGACATCAATCCCGCGAGTCGGCTCGTCGAACAGCAGCACCGAACAGTCGCGCTCCAGCCAGCGGCCGATCACGACCTTCTGCTGATTGCCGCCGGACAGTTCCGAGACCAGCTGCGTCGGGCTAGAACTACGGATACGCATGGCTTCGATCTGACGCTGCGCCAGTGAGATTTCGTCGCCGTTGTTGACGAAACCACCACTGGAGATTTCCGGCATGTTGCCCAAGGCGATGTTGGCGCTGATCGACTGACTGAGCAGCAGCCCTTCGCCCTTGCGATCCTCGGTGATCAGCGCAATGCCGTTGCGCACGGCATCGACTGGCGAGCGAACACTCACGACTTTGGCCGGCGAGCCGAGCGCGATGGTGCCGCTGTCGGCAGCATCGGCACCGAATATCAGCCGCAGCAATTCCGTGCGCCCTGCCCCGATCAATCCGGAAATGCCGAAGATCTCCCCGGCACGCACCTCGAAAGAGACGTCGCGGACTTTGTCCGAACGCGTCAGGCCTTTGACCGTCAACGCCGGAGCGCCGATCTTGCGCGGCCCCATGTCGATGTGTTCGCCCAGTTCGCGACCGACCATCAAGGTGACCAGTTGCTCGCTGTTGTAGTTGGCCATCGGCTCGACGCAGACCAGATTGCCGTCACGCAGCACAGCAATACGCTGCGCCACCCGCGCCAGTTCTTCGAGACGATGAGAGATATAGATGATGGAAACGCCGCGAGCCTGCAATTGGGTGATCTGCTCGAAGAGCATTTCGACTTCGCGCGCCGTGAGCATCGCGGTCGGCTCATCGAGGATCAGCACGTGGCAATCGCCAATCAGGTTGCGCGCGATTTCGACCATCTGTTGATGACCGATACCCAACTCGCCAACCAGTGTGTCCGGGTCGATCGCATCGAGGCCGACTTGCGCCATGGCTTCGATCGCCGCCTTGCGCAACTGCTTGCGGCTGATCCAGCCAGCGCTGCTCGGCAGATTATCCAGAAAGAGGTTTTCCGCCACCGACAGCGTCGGCAACAGATTGAGTTCTTGCATGACCATGCGCACGCCAAGCTCTTCAGCCTGGGTACGGCTGCCCGGACGATAGTCCTTGCCGTGGAATTGCATCTGGCCGGTGGTCGGTGTGACCAGACCACCAATGATCTTCGACAGGGTACTTTTGCCGGCACCATTTTCGCCGGTCAGCGCCAGTACTTCACCGCGCATCAGCGTCAGATCGATGCCGGTGAGCACCGGTTGCGCATAGGTCTTGCCGATACCGCTGACCGAGAGGACAGCGTTCGGGGCGGAAACTGACATAGAAATCTCCATGCGCTCGCCCGGACGGACGAGCGCCGTTGTGTCGCCAGATGACTTACTGGGTGACCAGCTCGACCGGTGTTTCGATCACGCCGCTGGCAGCGCTGTCGACTTTCTCGCCCTTGATGATCTTCAGTGCGGTTTCGATGCCGAACACGGCCTGCTTGGCTGCAAACTGGTCAGCCGTCGCCAGCACACGACCGTCCTTGAGCATTGGCTTGATCGCATTGATGTTGTCATAACCGACAACCTTCACCTGCCCTGCCTTGCCAGCGGCACGGACTGCGGAAACGGCGCCAACCGCCATGCTGTCGTTACCGGCCAGCAGTGCTTTGACATCCGGGTATTCACTGAGGATCGAAGCGGCAACCTTGTTGCCCTTGTCGATTTCCCAATCACCGGATTGCAGCGAGACCACTTTGATCTGCGCGGCCTCCATCGCGTCCTTGAAGCCGGCCGTACGTGCCTGCGCGTTGGTGGTGGTAGACACGCCTTCGATGATACCGACCTCGTCGCCCGCCTTCAGTTGCGTGGCCAAATATTCGCCAACCAGACGTGCACCCTTGCGGTTGTCCGGACCTACGAAAGGCACGTTGATGTTTTTGCTTTTGATTACGGCGGGATCGAGCTGGTTGTCGATGTTGATCACCGTGATACCGGCGTCTACGGCCTTCTTGATAACCGGCACCATGGCCTTGGAGTCAGACGGCGCGATCACCAGTGCATTCACCTTGGCCAGGATCATCTGTTCGACGATGCGAGTCTGGCCGGCGGTGTCGGTTTCGTCTTTGATACCGTTGGAGATCAGATCGAAATCGGCGGAGTGTTCTTTCTGGTAGGCCTTGGCGCCGTCTTCCATGGTCAGGAAGAATTCGTTGGCCAAGGATTTCATGACCAGGGCGACTTTGGGCTTTTCTGCAGATTCGGCGAACGCCGAGGAGACAGGTAGTGCGGCGGCTGTGGTAGCCAGCATAGCGACAGCAAGAAGACGTGCGGCGAAGGGCAGCTTCATGGGTTCACTCCGATCTTATGATTATTGTGAGCAACGTTTGCGCTGACGTAAGCTACGTCACGGCTCCGGGAGAAAATACCCTTCTAAGCCGCGCAAACGTTTGCGTAGATCGAACTATGAGAATCCCGCCGGCATTTGTCAACAATCAGAAATCGTCTTTTGTTGTAGGCCGAATCGCCGAATTGGCAATTTGGCGCTTCAGGCAGTCGTATTGACCAAGCCGCCGCTGGGAGCGCTTTTCGACATCTCCTTGACCAACGCACCCGCCACCTCTGCCAGTGCGGCGCTGGTTTGCGCGATCTGGCCCTGAATCGACATCACTGCCTGGGATTTCGCTTCGGGAGTCGGATAGCTTGCGGCCTGAGCCGCAGCCAGTTGCTGCTGCTGCTCCTGAAGTTGTTTTTGCAACTCCTTCATCCGCTTGAGCAGTGTCTTGACGGTAATGCTGAGATTACTGTCGGCCTCGGTTTCACTGTTTTCCTGCACAGGACCACCACCGGTTCTGACCTGATTCTTCTCAGTCTTCTCGGTACCCAGCGCCTGCGCCGAAGCCTCATTGGTCGCGTCGTTCAGGGTGTTGATCGTGGCTGCAGTTTTACCGCCGATGGTGACTGCAGCGGGATTGGCAAAACCGACCGTCAGTGACATGTGAACTCCTAAGATTTGGTTTCCTTGAGGACGCATCGGCCTGGGAGCACATTTCTTTAGCAGGGATTTGTCTCCCGCCTGGCTTTTCAGAGATTGCCTATCGGCGAGCCGAACAAGAATCCCGCTGTCGTTCGGAATCCCGGATGGATGGGTCCTCAACGATGCTCCAGCCACCGACAAATATTGATTTAAATCATCGGGTTAAACATTTTCCGCCAGCACATTACGCATGGTATGAATCCTGCTCCCGTCCTTGCACCTCAAGCATTCAGATCGGCTTGGGGCGCATCTAGATGAACCTGCATCAGCACCGTCTCACGACTAGAGAGAAAAATAATGAAATCTGCTTTCAATACCTTGATTCCGGGCGCATTGGCCCTCCTCCTGCTCCTGCCTACTGCCCTTCAGGCAAAAGAAGTCGAAACCCAGACCAAACTGGCCAACGTCGTTGTTCTCGCCACCGGCGGTACCATCGCCGGCGCTGGCGCCAGTGCCGCCAACAGTGCCACTTACCAGGCAGCGAAAGTCGGTATCGAGCAACTGATAGCCGGCATTCCCGAGCTGAGCAAACTGGCTAACGTGCGTGGCGAACAAGTCATGCAGATCGCTTCGGAAAGCATCACCAATGACAACCTGCTGCAATTGGGTCGTCGCGTTTCCGAACTGGCTGACAGCAAGGACGTCGACGGCATCGTTATCACCCACGGCACCGACACCCTCGAAGAAACCGCGTACTTCCTGAACCTGGTCGAGAAAACCGACAAGCCGATCATCGTCGTCGGTTCGATGCGTCCGGGCACTGCCATGTCGGCAGACGGCATGCTCAACCTGTATAACGCCGTCGCCGTGGCGAGCAGCAAAGAAGCGCGCGGCAAAGGCGTGCTGGTGACCATGAACGACGAGATCCAGTCCGGTCGCGACGTCAGCAAAATGATCAACATCAAGACCGAAGCATTCAAAAGTGCCTGGGGCCCGCTGGGCATGGTGGTCGAAGGCAAATCCTACTGGTTCCGCCTGCCGGCCAAGCGTCACACCATGGATTCGGAATTCGACATCAAAAACATCAAGAGCCTGCCTGACGTAGAAATTGCCTACTCCTACGGCAACGTCAGCGATACCGCCTACAAGGCACTGGCGCAAGCCGGCGCCAAAGCCATCATCCACGCCGGCACTGGCAACGGTTCGGTATCCTCTCGTGTGGTTCCATCCCTGCAAGCCCTGCGCAAGGATGGCGTGCAGATCATTCGCTCGTCCCACGTCAACGCCGGCGGCTTTGTCCTGCGTAACGCCGAACAGCCTGACGACAAATACGACTGGGTTGTCGCTCACGATCTGAATCCGCAAAAAGCCCGCATCCTGGCGATGGTCGCGCTGACCAAGACCAACGACAGTAAAGAGCTGCAACGGATGTTCTGGGAATACTGATCGTCCTTCGCCTGATCACTTCTCGATCGGGCAATTGCGCATCACCTGCCAGCTTGGCAGGTGATGCCCCGCTTACACCCTTCCAATACTTTTCCCACAAAAATCTCGACAAGCCCTACACCAAAACCGGAAACCCGCTGTCAGAGGATTTTCTTGAATTTTAAGCAGTTGCGAAATCGCCTACAGTTAAATACTGTATGCACGTACAGCTTAATAAGGATAACCTCGTGGCCACCTCTCCTGCTGCTCCTGACGCTTACGAACGCATGGGTATGCGCGTTCAGAAAATCATCAATTCCCCCACCGCACAAAAAGCCAAAGCCGCACTGATTTTCCGTCTGCCGGATGAGCCGATGGACGACTGGGAGCGCTTGCTCGAGGAAATCGACGAGAACGACAACGTTACCCTCGCTTATCGCGATGACGGTGGCGTGCAGATTTTTTGGGTTGTGCCGAAGGAAGATTGACGCAATGAGTGTCCGCTGTGTTGCTTTGCTGTTGTTGTTTTTCGCCATGGGCGCCCAGGCTGGCGCCCCACGTACATTTTCCGAAGCCAAGAAAGCCGCGTGGAAACTTTATGCGCCGCAATCCACCGAGTTTTACTGCGGCTGCAAGTACACCGGCAACAAGGTCGACCTGAAGGCTTGCGGCTATGTGCCGCGCAAGAACGCCAAGCGTGCATCGAGAATCGAATGGGAGCACATCGTGCCGGCCTGGCAGATCGGCCATCAGCGACAGTGCTGGCAGCAAGGCGGACGCAAGAATTGCACGCGTTACGATCCGGTTTATCAAAAGGCCGAAGCTGATTTGCACAATCTGGTGCCGAGCATTGGAGAGGTCAACGGTGACCGCAGCAACTTCAGCTACGGCTGGTTGCCGGTGCAGTCCGGCCAATATGGCTCCTGCCTGACGCAGGTCGACTTCAAGGCGAAGAAGGTCATGCCCCGCCCTTCGATTCGCGGCATGATCGCCCGCACGTATTTTTATATGAGCAAACAATACGGACTGCGTCTGTCCAAGCAGGATCGGCAGTTGTACGAAGCGTGGGACAAGACCTATCCAGTGCAGGACTGGGAACGTCAGCGCAACCAGAGCGTGGCATGCGTGATGGGGCGCGGCAACGAGTTTGTCGGCTCGGTAAACCTGCAAGCCTGCGGCTGATTGCAGCGGAAATAAAAAGGCCTCAAGCGTTATGCTCGAGGCCTTTTTAATGTCTGTTCAGCGTGTTTTGAAGGCGCTTCGCTTATGGCGTTAGCGGATGCTCGATCACCACCGACTCGATATTTTGTTTTTTGGCTTTTACCAACGCCGCATCCACCTGCACCTTGCGCGCCTCGGCGTCAGCCTGGGAATTGAACGGACCGATCAGAATTCGTGTTTTACCGCTGCCGTCCTTGACGACCGTCGGAACGAAAGCGTGCTCGATCAACCAGCCGCTCAGGTCACTGACGGCCTGAGGAGTCTCGCCACGCACTTCCAGATCCCACTGTGGCGCGGCGGCCGCCGGCGCTGCCGCGACCTTCGTCTCAGGCTTCGGCGCATCTACATTCTTGCCTTCACCGCAGCCTGCCAATGCCAGTGCCGCTACCAGCCAAACCAATTTGCGCACAACGCTTCCCTCGGAATTCGTAAAGCGGCGATCTTATCATTCAAAAATACTTCGCGAGCCCCGCAAAATGGGCACAAAACAACGAGAATGATGATTGCAGCCTCTGTATAGTTACGCCCTGGGAATTAATGCCGCTTCTGCGCGTCAGAAAGAGGCACCCAAACCGTGAGACTTCGCACTAATCTATAGATACCACCGACCTCTGCACTGTCTGAATCAGGTGCCCTACAAAGCAATCAAGGAGAAGACCATGCTGATACTCACCCGCAAAGTCGGTGAAAGCATAAACATTGGTGATGACATCACGATCACCATCCTCGGAGTCAGCGGCCAACAAGTCCGCATCGGTATCAACGCTCCGAAAAACGTGGCAGTGCACCGTGAAGAAATTTACCAACGCATCCAGGCCGGCCTGACCGCTCCGGACAAGCCGCAAACGCCCTGAGCCACTTTGCATTACGTAGCCAGTCCTATTGCCGTCGCGCAAGACTGGCTAAAGATTCACGCGCCGTTTAGCCATCCGCATTTCACCCCGCTGGGCACGGCGCCTGAAGCATGCTGACTCCTTTCACTTGCCCCTCCCCCCTTTCTTGCGCCGATATTACCTTTCACTCCTGGAGCTGGCTGTCGGACGTTTCCGATAGAGCACGGAGAATTTCGCCTTCTAAGCGAATATCACGCCACGCGCCATGCCTGTCGCCGCGACCATCATCAGGATCAGCAGCAGCGCTTCAACATGACTGATTCGCGCGTACAACTTCGCACGTCCGCTATCAAGCGCCACACCGCGCGAGGATGCGATGCGCCATTTGATCAGCGTGATCATCGGTGCAAGCTCCATCAGCAGGATCAGCAAGAACAGCGTCATCTTCAGATGAAACAGCGGCTGATGCAGGTAATAGTCAGAGCCTTTCTCGTAACCACCAAATGCACGCATCGCTCCGGTGATAAGCAGCGTCAAAGCTGAAAGCCCCCAAAGGTTATCCGCGAGCAGAACGCGCTTGACCTCTCCCGTACCCGCCGCGAGCTTTCGGAAAGCTGTGCCGCGCGTCAGCGCCGCCCAGAAAGCCAAGGCAAACGCGAATAGATGGATAGCGGCCAGGACCCACTGACTCAGCATCGACGCACTCCCTTATAAAGAGTTGAAAATCGGCCAGTCAGTAGTAGACGAAAAAACCGCGCCTC
>NZ_WBRZ01000399.1:0-3464 GCF_008923895.1 Pseudomonas sp. GXM4 | reverse complement strand
TCTTTTAGCGATCCACAGGCACCCACACCTTAAGACTGGTGCCCTCCCCCGGCTCACTCACCAGCTCCAGCCGCCCGCCCATGATCAGCACCCGCTCACGCATGCCGACCAGGCCAAACGACGTCGGCCTCCCCTCAGCCGCGACAAATCCTACGCCATCATCGCTGACGGTCAGACACAATTCATCGCCCGCAAGCTCCAGCGTCAACTCCACCGTGTGCGCCTGAGCATGGCGCATCACATTGGTCAGCGCCTCCTGCAAAATCCGGAACAGCCCCACCGCTTTGGCATCGCTGAGTGCCGGCAGGTTGTCCGGCACCTGCACCAGACACGGTATCTGTGTGCGCGCCTCGAAACGCCGAGCCTGCCACTCGATGGCCGAGGCAATCCCGGCATCAAGGATCGGCGGACGCAACGCCGTCGCCACATCGCGTACCAGCTGAAACAACTGCGCGATCAGGCGTTTCATGCTGTTGAGCCGCTCGTTGAGTCCCGGATCGAGTTGCGCGTAGGCCAATTCGCACATCGATGTCTCCAGTTTCAGCACGGTGAGCATCTGTCCCAACTCATCATGGACTTCCCGGGCGATGCGCGCCTTCTCTTCTTCACGCACGCTTTCCAGGTGCGCCGACAGTTCACGCAGTTGCTCGCGCGAGGCCGCCAGTTCCAGCTCGATGCGTTTGCTTTCGCTGATGTCCCAGACGATGCCGTCCCACACATAGGCGCCGTCCTCCAGCTGGCGGGTGATCGCCTTGATCTCGGCCCAGCGCTGCTCACCCTGGCGCGTGACGATGCGACCCTGCCACGACCAGTCGCTGTCAGTGTCCAGCGCCTGATCCTGGGTGCGGTGATAACTGGCCTTGTCGTCGGGGTGCACGAGGCTGCGCAAGCCCATGTCGCGATGTGCGATGGCTGCCGGCGCATAACCGACCAGACTTTCGCTGCCCTCGCTGATGTAGGCAAAGTCGATCTGCCCGGTCACCGGTGCCCGCTCCAGCCTGAACACCAGACCCGGGACGTTGGCGGCGATGCCTTGCAGGCGCGCCTCGCTTTCCTGCAAAGCGGCGAGCGCGCGGCGGCGATCGGTGACGTCGGTGAGGTAGACCACCAGATATTCACTGTCGCGAAAACGCAGGAAGCTCAGGGAAACGTCCGCCGGCAGCACACTGCCATCGGCGCGCAGGCAACTGGTTTCGAAGCTCAAGGGCCCTTCTTCGCTGGCCCGTGCACGCTTCCACAGATTGAGCCAGCGATCCATGTGCAGGCCGGGCTCGAAATCGATCAGCGGCCGTTCGATCAGCCCGCCCGAGGGATAGCCGAGCATGTTTTCCGCCGCACGGTTGGCGTAGCGCACATGGCTGTCCCAATTGACCCAGAGAATGCCGACGGTGCTTTGGTCGATGGAAAACTGTGTCAGCCGCAGCGCCTCTTCACTGGCCGCGCGCAACGCAATGTCTTCGCGGGCGCTGAGCAGGCGCTGTTCGAGGCTGTGCTGTTGGCGCCGCTGCCACGCCACGATTGCCGCGCAACTGAGCAGCATCACCGCGAACAACAGGCTGAGGTTCTGCCAAAACCCCGGCGACTCGGTCAGCCGTGGGTATTTCGGCTGCAGCCATTGGTTGTGCAGTTGTTCCAGGTCCTTGGCCGGTATTGCGCGCAAGGCGCTCTGGACAATGCCGGCCAGTTCCGGCCAATCGCGGCGCGAGGCCACACGCAGCAGCTGCGGCAGGCCGATATCGCCAACCACCACCAGTTCGGCAAACTCCGGCTCCACCGACAGCCGGCCCAACTGTGCTTCGTCGACCACCGCGTAGGAGGCTTGCTGACTCAACAGCAGTTGCAAGGCCTGACGTTCCAATGGCACGCCTTGCAAATTCAAGTGCGGATAGTTGCTGCGCAGATAGTCGGCAGTGCTGCTCGGCATGCGCACGGCGACGCGGGTCTGGCTGTCGAGCTTTTCCAGATCGACCGCGCCGCTGCTTTTCTGGTCGCTGACCACCAGTTGCGGCACGCGCATGTACGGGTCGGAAAACTGCCAGAGGCGCAGCGCGCTCGGGGTCTGGCTGAGGCCCGGAGCGATGTCGATCTCGCCCTCGCGCAAAGCGTTTTCCAATGCCCCCAGATCCTGAAAGTTGCGCCAGCTCAGTTCCACGCCGAGGGTGTTGGCCAGCAGTTTCATCAACTCGACATTGGCCCCGGACAATCGCTGCAGGCGCCGATCGTAGGTCGCGTAGGGCGCCTGCAACACCAGGCCGACGCGCAATTCGTTGTGCTGCGCCAGCCATTGCTGCTGCTCTGGCGACAATTGCGCGGCATGAGCCGGCGGCGCAGGCGCCGCCCAGCCCATCAAGGGAAACCACAAACAGCCGATAACCCACAGGCAGCAAAATCGCTTCATTGAAGTCTCATACACTGACAAATTCTGACCAACCCATTAGGCTGCCGGGATACTTTTCTGGCCTGGAATAACCGATGCCCTCTGTCTACCGCCTGGCACTGCCAGCATTGTGCCTGTCGCTGATCCTGCCTTGTGCGTTTTCCGTCGAAGCCGCCGACCCTGCGCCTGCCGCCACGGATAAACCCGCCGAAGAAAAACCGGCCGAGCGCCAGCCACTGCTTGAGCGTAGTCAGGAAGAGGCCGCCGCACTGCAACGTAAACTGCCAGCGCAAGAGCAGCAACAACTGCAGGCTGGCAGCGACACTTTCCTCGCCCTGTGGAAACCGGCCAACAGCGCCGAGCCCAAAGGCGCGGTGATCATCGTTCCCGGTGCCGGCGAAACCGCTGACTGGCCGCAGGCAATCGGCCCGTTGCGACGCAAATTGCCGGACGTCGAGTGGAGCAGCCTGAGTATCACCCTGCCGGATCTGCAAGGCGACGCCATTGCTCCGCGCGTGATCGAGCCGGGCGCGGCGCCGAAAGCCCCGGAAACCACAAGCAAGGATGCCGCCACCGCACAACCGATCGAACAGGCCGCAGGCGGTGAAGCGGAAGTTGCCGAACAGGTGGTCGCCGAGACCAGCGAAGAACAAGCCAAAGCCGATGCCGATCGCATCTTCGGACGCATCGACGCGGCGATTGCCTACGCCGAACAGCAGAGCGCGCGCAGCATTGTCGTGCTCGGCCACGGCACCGGCGCTTATTGGGCGGCGCGTTTTCTCAGCGAGCGGCAGACGCCGCAGGTGGAAAAACTGGTGATGGTCGATGCGCAAGTCCCGACCAAAGCCCTGCCGCCACTCGCCGAACTGACGCCGACGCTGAAGCTGCCGACGGTGGATATTTTCTACATGGACAAAGCGCTGGATCGCAACGCGGCGCTGGAGCGCATGCAGGCGAGCAAGCGTCTGAAGACCTCGGCGTTCAGCCAGGTGGCGCTGAAGGTATTGCCGGACAAGAAGGCTGAGCAGGAACAACTGTTTCGGCGGGTGCGGGGCTGGTTGAATCCACAAAATACGGACTGATAAAA
>NZ_WBRZ01000398.1:0-3482 GCF_008923895.1 Pseudomonas sp. GXM4 | reverse complement strand
GCTTTGGGCTCAGAAAAAACGGGCCTGCTGCGCAGTCCAGCGGGGATAAATCCCCTCGCCACAGATAAATCCCCTCGCCACAGATAACCCCTCACCACAGAGCCTGCTTCTGATCCTGTGTGCTCTCAGCGCTGTGCGGTCTTGCCTGCTGCTGCGCTGTTGTCGTGAATCAACTGGGCAATCATCGCGTCCGCTTCGGCCAGTTGGCGCTCGTAGACGTTGGTGCTGAACGAGGCCTTTTGCGGCGGTTGCTGGGCCAGCACCGGGCCGCTCTGGTCGTGCAGATTGACCTCGACATTGGTCGACAGACCGACACGCAGCGGGTGCTTGGCCAGCTGTTCGGCATTGATGTGGATACGCACCGGCACGCGCTGGACGATCTTGATCCAGTTACCGGTGGCGTTCTGTGCCGGCAGCAAGGCAAATGCGCTGCCGGTACCGGCGCCGAGGCTGTCGACGGTGCCGCTGTATTTCACATCGCTGCCATAAATATCTGCCTCGATATCCACTGGCTGACCGATGCGCATGTCACGCAACTGGGTTTCCTTGAAGTTGGCATCAATCCACAGCTGATCCAGCGGAATCACCGCCATCAACGCAGTGCCCGGCTGTACGCGCTGACCCAGTTGCACGGTGCGCTTGGCGACGTAACCGGTGACCGGCGCAATCAAGGTGCTGCGCGCATTGGTCAGGTAGGCCTGACGCAGATCGGCAGCCGCCGACATCACGTCTGGATGCGACGAGACCACGGTGTCGTCGACCAGTGCGCTGGTGGTTTTCAGTTGCTGTTTGGCGTTGGCCAGAGCGTTCTGCGCCGAGGTCAGGTCGTCGCGGGCGTGGGACAGCTCTTCCTGGGAAATCGCCCCGCCCTGGGCGAGATTTTTCCGCCGGTTGTAGTTGTCCTGGGCCTTCTGCACTTCGGCCTGCTGCGCATTGACCTGAGCTTTCATGCCGTCGACGTTGCTATACAGGCCGCGCACCTGACGCACTGTGCGCGCCAGTTTCGCCTTGGCACTTTGCAGGCCGACTTCGGCATCGTTGGGGTCGAAGTTGACCAGCACCTGGCCTTCCTGGACCAGATCCCCGTCGTCGGCGCCGATGCTGACCACGGTGCCGGTGACCAGCGGCGTGATTTCCACGCCGTTGCCATTGACGTAGGCATCGTCGGTGCTTTCGTTAAAGCGCCCGATGAATTCGTGATAGGCCCAGACGCCGGCAATGGCGAGCAGGACGACCACGGCGAGGGCCAGCAGCATCACCTTGCGTTTGCGCGGGTTGCCGGTGTCCGGGGTGTTGTCTTGAGCTTGGGTGTTTTCGGCAGTGGCCATGACAAATACCTTGAATTAATGGTGCGACGAGGCGGGGCTGGCGTTGGCTGCGTTCAGGTTTTCACTTTGAAAGCCGCCGCCCAGCGCTTGCATCAGTTGAATCGACAGGTCGATCTGCTCGGCATTGAGGGTCGCCAGCTGACGCTGGGCCTGGAGCAATTGCTGCTCGATGCTGAGCACGTCCAGGTAGTTGCCGATGCCGGAACCGTAACGCTGGACGACGGTGTTGTAAGAATCCTGAGCAATGTCGGTGGCATGTTGCTGCGCGCCGATCTGCCGGCCGATATCACGCAGCTGGTTGATGGTGTCGCCAACATCACCCAGGGCTTTCACCAGGCTTTTGTTGTACTGCGCCACCGCCAGATCGTAATCAGCGTCGCGCGCATCAAGGTTGGCGCGCAGGCGTCCGCCATCGAAAATCGGCAGCGATACGGTCGGCGCGATGTTGAAGAAGCGGCTGGCCGAACCGAACATCGCATCACCCAGCAACGACTCGGCGCCGGCCGAGGCCGACAGATTGAGGTTGGGATAGAAACGGGTTTTCGCCGCATCGATGTCTTTGCTCGCCGCTTCGACACGCCAGCGTGCCGCGACCAGATCCGGGCGGCGTCCGAGCAGTTCCGCCGGCAACACCGACGGCACCGCCACGGCGCTGGCTTGGAGAACTTTCGGTCGAGCGATTTCGTTGCCACGATCCGGGCCTTTGCCGAGCAATACGGCCAAGGCGATTTTCGCGCTGTTCAAGCGTTTTTCCGCGTCGATCAGGCTGGCCTGAGAACTGGCTTCCAGACTCTGGGTTTGCTGGAACTGGTACTGGCTGTCGATCCCCGAACTCAAGCGGCGCTGACTGAGGTCGAGCATTTGCCGGGTGCGCTTGAGGTCTTCGCTGGCAAGGTCGTAAACGATGTGCGCCTGACCGAGATCGCTATAGGCACGGGCGACGTCAGCGGCAAGTGTCAGCTGCGCGGCCTGACGGTCGACTTCGGCAGCGCGGGCCTCGCCGAGTGCGGCTTCCCAGGCATCGCGCTGACCGCCCCACAAATCGAAGTTGTAATTGAAACCAGCGCTGACATTGCGCACCGTCGCATAGGCACCGCCCTGCCCCAGCGGATCCTGATCACGAGCCAGCCGCGAACGGCTGATGCCGGCGCTGGCGTCGAGGGTCGGATAACGCTCGGCATCGGCGGCATACGCGGCGGCACTGGCCTGATGGGCGCGGGCTGCGGCGATCTGCATGTCCGGGCTGTCGTGCAGGGCTTCGCGGATCAGGCCGTCGAGCTGCGGATCGCCGAGGCTGCTCCACCAATCGCTTTTAGGCCACGCCGCTGGCGACAGGGTGATGCCATCGAGAGACTGCGCTGTCTTCAGGCTCTTCGCGTCGAGGCGTTGGCCTTCAGTGTCGAGGCCGCTGTAGTTGGCGCAACCGGCGAGGATCATCGCCGACAACAGCAGCGTCAGACTGCTGCGCAAAGTGTTAGCGCTCATTGTGATCACCTAGACGCTGGATGGTGATCGGGTCACCGGCGGCCAGCAGGATTTTCTTGAGGATGTATTCCAGGGTTTTCAGCTCTTCGCGGGAGATCGCGCCGGCCAGCTCATTCATCGCATCGGCACCGATGTGCGGCAGACGATCAGCCAGTTGCTGGCCCTGCTCGGTCAGTTTCAACTGCACCTGACGCCGGTCGCCTTCGCTGCGCTGACGAAGCAGAAAAGCCTTCTGCTCGAGACGATCGAGCATGCGCGTCATCGACCCGCTGTCCAGCGACAGATGCCGGCACAGCTCGGCCGGGGTGTCGACGCCGAACTGGGCCATGATGATCAACACCTTGAACTGCGCGGCCGTGATGCCGTGGGGTTCCATGTGGGTATCGATGATCCGGTCCTTGAGCAACGCGGCACGGCCGAGCAACAGGCCAAGGTGGCAATGTTTGAATTCTTCCGGGGTGAAATGCTTCATGGGTCGACCTGATAACTGCCTAGGCAGTGAATGTATGTCGAGATGTTACTGCTTAGGCAGCGAATGTCAACGCAATAGTTAGGGGGCTTGGTAATTAATCACTGACCGGCCACGCGGGATCGTTCCCACGCTCCGCGCGGGAATGCAGCCGGGGACGCTCTGCGTCCATTTTTGAGAGCGGGGACGCAGAGCGTCCC
>NZ_WBRZ01000397.1:0-3519 GCF_008923895.1 Pseudomonas sp. GXM4 | reverse complement strand
TGGGACGCAGAGCGTCCCGGGCTGCATTCCCACGCAGCGCGTGGGAACGATCATCAGGAAGAGAGACATCAAGCATGAGCGACTCCGGCCGCGCCGACGCATTATTAGCAGACCTGCCCCGCGATGGCCGTGGCCGGCTCAAGGTTTTCCTCGGCGCAGCCCCCGGGGTCGGCAAGACCTACGCCATGCTCCAGGCGGCGCACACGCAACTGCGCCAAGGCGTGAAGGTCCTCGCCGGCGTGGTCGAAACCCATGGCCGCGCCGAAACCGAAGCCTTGCTCGGCGGCCTGCCGCAGCAGCCGTTGGTGCGCAGCGAATACCGTGGCGTGCTGCTTGAGGAAATGGACCTCGACGGCATTCTCGCGGCCAAGCCGAAGCTTGTGCTGGTGGATGAACTGGCCCACAGCAACGCCCCCGGCAGTCGTCACGCCAAGCGCTGGCAAGACATTCAGGAACTGCTCGCCGCCGGCATTGACGTGTTCACCACGGTCAACGTCCAGCACCTGGAAAGCCTCAATGATCAGGTGCGCGGCATCACTGGCGTGCAAGTGCGCGAGACCCTGCCGGACTGGGTCCTGCAGGAAGCTTTCGAGCTGCTGCTGATCGACCTGCCGCCGCGCGAATTGCTCGAGCGTCTGCGCGAAGGCAAGGTCTACGTGCCGGAACAGGCCCGCGCTGCGATCGACGCCTTTTTCACCCAGACTAACCTCACCGCACTGCGCGAACTGGCAATGCAGACCGCCGCCGCGCAGGTCGACAACGATCTGGCCCAAGGCTATCGCCAACTCGGCCAGGCCGCGCCGGCGGTGCGCGGGCGTTTGCTGGTCGGCATCGATGGCGATGCGCAGGCCGAACGGCTGGTGCGTCACGCCAGCCGCGTCGCCCAGCGCCGGCATCTGCCGTGGAGTCTGGTGCATGTCGACAACGGCAGCGCCCGTGACGAGCAATCGCGGTTGCGTTTGCAAAGCGCACAGCAACTGGCCGAACGCCTCGGTGGCGAAGTGGTGCTGTTGCGGGCCGGCGAAGTGGCGAAAACCCTGATTCAACACGCCGCCGAACGCCGCGCCAGTCTGTTGCTGGTCGGCCAGTCGCGGCCACGGTTGCGCCGTAGACTGTTCGGCGGTGGTCTGGCGGCGCGCCTGCTGCGTCAGGCTCACGGTCTGGAAATCAACGTGCTCGACAGTGATCACGAGCAGCACCAACCGCGCCCGCGCAATTCAGTCACGCTGGTGTGGTTCGACTACGCGCTGGCGCTGGTCGCGACGTTGTTGGCCACGGCCCTGGCCTGGGCGGTGTCGAGTGTGTTGCCGCTGCCGAACATCTCGCTGGTGTTTCTCGCGGCGGTGTTGCTGGTGGCGGTGCGCAGCAGCCTCGGCCCGGCGCTGGCCTGTGCGGCGTTGTCGTTTCTGACCTACGATTTTCTGTTCATTCCACCGAATTTCTCCTTCAGCATTCAGCGCGAAGAAGACGTGCTGACGCTGCTGTTCTTCCTGTTGATGGCGGCGCTCACCGGCAACCTCGCGGCGCGTCAGCGGCGGCAGTTGCAGGCCTTGCGCGATACCCAGGAAGAAACCAGCGAACTGCTCGACCTGTCCCGCAAACTCACCGCCGCGACCGACCGCCAGGCCGTGATCAGCGCCGCCGCGCAGCACCTCGAAGGCTGGAGCGATGTGCAATTGTGCTTGCTCAACCGCGACGGCCAGGGCGGCTGGAAAGTCGAAACCGGCGGGCCGCTGCAATTCACCGAGGCCGAACGCGCCGCCGCCGATTGGGCCTGGCAACACGATCAACCGGCGGGCAAGGGCACCGGTACCTTGCCGCTGGGGCGTTGGTGGTGGTGGCCGTTGTCGGTGGAGGACGGGCCGCTGGCGTTGCTTGGTGTTTGC
The DNA here is from genome assembly GCF_008923895.1 of Pseudomonas sp. GXM4. Classification (NCBI taxonomy): domain Bacteria; kingdom Pseudomonadati; phylum Pseudomonadota; class Gammaproteobacteria; order Pseudomonadales; family Pseudomonadaceae; genus Pseudomonas; species Pseudomonas sp. GXM4. Next base: position 1,633 of record NZ_WBRZ01000397.1, on the reverse strand, counting down.
GCCAAGGAAGGCCAGAGCTTGAGCGGTCAGCGCCGACGTTTGCTCACTGCGCTGAGCCAGCCGCTGGCGCAAGCCCTGGCCCGCGCGCAATTGGCCGATGACCTCGAAGCGGCGCGTCTGCACGGCGAAACCGAACAATTGCGCAGCGCCTTGCTGGCCTCGGTGTCCCACGATTTGCGCACGCCGCTGACAGCCATGCGCGGCAGCATCGACAGCCTGCTGGCCCTCGGCGAAGCGATTCCGCTGGAGGATCGCCGCGAGCTGCTCGAAGGCACCCGCGATGAGGCCGAACGCCTCGACCGCTACATCCAGAACCTGCTCGACATGACCCGCCTCGGCCACGGCGCCCTGAAGCTGGCGCGCGACTGGGTATCGCCGGCCGATATCGTCGGCAGTTCGCTCAATCGCCTGCGCGCCGTGCTGGCGCCGCTGCAGGTCAGCACCGAAGTGCCGGCCGAGCTGCCACTGCTGTACGTGCACGCGGCGTTGATCGAGCAGGCGCTGGTCAATGTGCTGGAGAACGCCGCGCGCTTTTCCCCCAGCCACGGTCGCCTGCAACTGCGCGCCGGCGCCGATGAGCAGGAGATTTTCTTTGCGGTCAGCGATGAAGGCCCGGGGATCCCTGAAGAGGACCGAGCGAAGATTTTCGACATGTTCTACACCGCCGCGCGCGGTGATCGCGGCGGGCAGGGCACGGGGTTGGGGCTGGCGATCTGTCAGGGCATGGTCGGCGCCCACGGCGGGCGTATTTCCGTGGCTGACGGCATCGACGGGCGCGGCACCTGCATCACCTTGCACCTGCCGTTGCAGGCGCAACCGGGGATGGACGGTGAAGCTTGAAGTCGACTGCGCTACTCTCTTGCCAATCTATTGTGTTGATGTGAATTCATGAGCCAGACCGCGACTATTTTGGTCATCGACGACGAACCGCAGATCCGCAAATTCCTGCGCATCAGCCTCGCTTCACAAGGCTACAAAGTGCTCGAAGCCGGCACCGGCGCTGAAGGCCTGGCGCAAGCTGCGCTGAGCAAACCGGACTTGGTGGTGCTTGATCTCGGCCTGCCGGACATGGACGGTCAGCAGGTCCTGCGCGAACTGCGCGAGTGGGCGACCACGCCAGTGCTGGTGCTGTCGGTGCGCGCCAGTGAAGGGCAGAAGGTCGAAGCGCTGGATGGCGGCGCCAATGACTACGTGACCAAGCCGTTCGGCATTCAGGAATTTCTCGCCCGAGTCCGCGCGTTGTTGCGTCAGGCACCGGCGGGGGAGGCGCAGCCGGCGGCGCTGAGTTTCGGCCCGTTGACCGTGGATCTGGCCTATCGACGCGTGCTGCTCGACGGCGCCGAAGTCGCCCTGACCCGCAAGGAATACGCCGTGCTCGCGCAATTGGCGCGGCATCCGGGGCGGGTGATCACCCAGCAGCAATTGCTCAAGGATATCTGGGGACCGACGCACACCGAGGACAGTCATTACCTGCGCATCGTGGTCGGGCATCTTCGGCAGAAACTGGCGGATGACCCGACCCGGCCACGGTTTATCGTGACTGAGGCGGGGGTGGGGTATCGGTTGTTGAGTTAAGCTGGCTGAGCTGACGCTTTCGCGAGCAGGCTCGCTCCCACAGGGGAATGCATTTCAA
>NZ_WBRZ01000396.1:0-3703 GCF_008923895.1 Pseudomonas sp. GXM4 | reverse complement strand
ACTACCCAAGCACTGGTCGCACTAGCCCGCAAGCTTGCACGGGTGGTATTTGCTCTGTTGAAAAACCAGAGCGAATACTCACCCAAAGGCGTTTAGGGGCTAGGCATGAACCATAGAATCTCCCACATGTTCACCGAACCCTCTGTGGGAGCGGGCTTGCTCGCGAATGACGGCGCAGCCGTCAACCATTCAGCGCTGACGCCACTGACCAACTTAATGTCTTTTCCAGACGGCTTTTTCCGCGCATCTGATTGATAATCCCCGACACTGTTTTCTGACCATTGGATGGCCTGCCATGTTGTGTGTGTTCGAGGTGTTGCGGTGAGTGCCGAGCGGCGCAATGCCGACGGTTTTGCCCTGCAAGTGATGATCGGCCTGTGCCTGATCTGGGGTGTGCAGCAAGTCCTGATCAAGTGGGCGGCAACGGACATCGCGCCGGTGATGCAAGCGGCGGGGCGCTCGGGAATTTCTGCGTTGCTGGTCGGTTTGCTGATCTGCTGGAAGGGCGGTTGGGATCAGGTCGGCAGCACCTGGCGCGGCGGCTTGCTGGCCGGTGCGCTGTTTGGTCTGGAGTTCCTGTTCATCGCCGAAGGCCTGCAACTGACCACCGCCGCGCATATTTCGGTGTTCCTCTATACCGCGCCGATCTTCACCGCACTCGGCGTGCATTTCCTGCTGGCCAGCGAGCGTTTGCGCCCGTTGCAATGGCTGGGGATTCTGCTGGCGTTCATCGGCATCGCGATTGCCTTCGCCGGCGGTGTGTCGTGGGACAACCTTGATCGGCGCATGCTGCTGGGCGATGCCTTCGGCGTATTGGCCGGCGCCTGTTGGGGCGCGACCACCGTGGTGGTGCGCGCCTCGCGACTGTCGGAAGCGCCGGTGACATTGACCCTGTTTTATCAGCTGATGGTCGGTTTCATCGGTCTGCTGTTGATCGCGTTGTTCAGCGGCCAGATCACCCACGTCAGCCTGACTACCGTGGCGGTGGCCAGTGTGCTGTTCCAAGGGCTGGTGGTGTCGTTCTTCAGCTACCTGGTGTGGTTCTGGCTGCTGCGCCGTTATCTGGCGGCCAACCTTGCGGTGTTCTCGTTCATGACGCCGTTGTTCGGCGTGACCTTCGGCGTGCTGCTGCTCGGCGAACAGTTGAGCCTGAACTTCGTCATCGGCGCCGTGCTGGTGCTGCTCGGCATCACTTTCGTCAGCGCCGAACAGTGGCTGCGTCGCCGTTTGCGCAAGGCGCTGGGCCAGTAGCCTTGGCCTGCATCGCCAGCGCGCCGGCCAGCAACAGGCCGGCGCCGGCGATCAGCAGCGCTGGCTGCAAACCGCCGCAGAAATGGCTGCTCAGCGCCGCCAGCAGCGGGCCGCTCAGCTGGCCGACAGCGAAGCACGCCGTGAGCATCCCGGCGTTGCGCTGAGTGGCGTGGGGCGCCAGCTCTCGCGAACGCTGCATGACCAGTTGCATGCAGGCCAGAAACGGCGTGCCGCAGAGGATCACCCCCAGCGCCAGACCGAGGCCGCTGCCCAGCAGACAGGCGAACACACCGGCCGCTTGCAGCCACAACGTCGCCATCAGCCAGTGCCGCGTGGTCTCGGGATCATGTCGGCGCAGACTCACCAACCACACCCCGATTGCCGCGCCGAGGCCAAAGCACGGCCAGAACAGATCCGCCTGCCACTGGCCGTGAAACTGCGCGTTGGCCATCTGCGACAGGAACGTTGCCGGAATGATGTAGCCGATGCCGTACAGCGCATATACCAGCGCCAGCCGACCGATGCCTCGGTTCGCTGCGTTCACATGCGTTGTCGCTGGCGTGGTTACCGCGGTGGGCTGCGGCAACAACCGCCAGACGCCGAGCATCATCAGCAACGCGGCGGCTGCGTAAATCAGCCACAGGGTTGCCGATGTCTGCTGCAGTCGATGTGAGACCAGCGCCAGCAACCCTGTGAGAAAAATCCCCAGACCCGGCCCGGCAAAAACCAGAGCACCCCAGCGCGGTCGATTCGCCGCCGCCGCCAGCGGCTGACTGAGCGAAGTAATCATCACCAGCACCCAGGCACTCGCGACTCCGGTACCAAAGCGCAACAGCAAGTGCGACCAGAAACCGTTGGCCCAGAACGACGCCAGGGTCAGCAGCACGCACAGCCATAGCCCGCCATGCAGGCGACGCTGCACCTGCTGCGGCCGCTGTGCGAACATCGCATCCACGGCACCGAGCAGATAGCCGAAGTAGTTGGCCGCCGCGATCAGCCCGGCGGCGGTGAGGTCGATCTGCCCTTCGCTGAGCAGGTGCGGCATCTGAGGTGTCAGGGCGAAACGGCCAATGCCCATGGCCATCATCAGGGCAACGAAACAGGCGGATAAACGTATCAGCGGCGACATGGTCGGGCTTCCTTCAAGGCAGCAATGACCGTCAGGCTAGGATCGATTGACTTTCTTTAAAATTGAATAATAGTGAGTAACTTGTTCTGTTCAGGAGAAAGCAGTGGAATTCAGCCAGCTGCGGATATTTCAGGCGGTCGCCGAGGAAGGCTCGATCACCCGCGCCGCCGAGCGCCTGCATCGCGTGCCATCAAATCTGTCGACGCGCCTGAAACAGCTTGAGGAGCAACTGGGCGTTGAGCTGTTCGTCCGCGAACGGCAGCGCTTGCAGTTGTCGCCGGCGGGCAAGGTCCTGCTCGACTACACCGGCAGACTTTTCGCTCTGCGCGATCAGGCCAGTGCGGCGGTGATGGGCGGGCAACCGGCCGGCGACTTCGTGCTGGGCACCATGTACAGCACGGCGGCGATCCATCTGCCGGCGTTGCTGGCGCGTTATCACAAGCAATACCCGATGGTGAATTTGCAGGTGCAATCGTCGCCGACCGGGGAATTGCTCGAAGGGTTGCTCACCGGCCGCCTCGACGCGGCATTGGTCGACGGACCGCTGGAACTGGCCGGGCTCGATGGCGTGCCGTTGTGCGAGGAGCGGCTGGTGCTGATCACTGAAATCGACCATCCGCCAGTACGCACCGCGCGGGACGTGGAAGGGCGCTCGGTGTTCACTTTTCGCCAGGGCTGTTCATATCGCATGCGTCTGGAAGCATGGTTCTCTCACTACCACGCGGCGATGGGCCGGCCGATGGAGATCGAGTCGTATCAGGGCATGCTCGCCTGTGTGATTGCCGGCAGTGGTGTGGCGTTGATGGCTGAGTCGATGCTCGCTAGCCTGCCGGGTCGCGAAAGCGTCGCCGTGCATCCGTTGGCCGAGCCGTTCGCGGGTGCGACAACGTGGCTCATGTGGCGCAAGGGTATGGCCGGGGCCAACCTGAATGCCTGGATCGACGTGCAGCAAGCGGTCTATCCCGTGGCTTTGCATGAAGTCCGTGAAACAGCGTGAACCAATCGCAACAGATTCTGTTCAATTCAGTAACAGATCATTGCGGATTTGGCCGAGCATTGCGTAGGACTTCGGACTATTATCAGTGCGAAGCGGCCTCAGAATTCCGGCCGCTCAGCACCACCCTGAAGGGGGCATGACGATGAAAGAGAAAATCCAGAACTGGCTGCACGATTTGGGAGTTGCCCTCGGTTTGATCGAACCGCCTCTGCAACCGGTACCGATTCGCACGGACGACGAACAGCGCCGACGCCAGCCACGTCGCCGTTAATACCTGCGATCAGAGATTTCAAGATCGCAGCCGTCGGCAGTTTCTACAAAGTGTA